>CBDVDU010000060.1:0-11512 GCA_965372825.1 uncultured Gammaproteobacteria bacterium
CGTTATTGCCTGTGTCGTACAATTCACCGAAATAATATTACATAAAATCAGCCCAACTCTGCATCGCTTACTTGGCCTTTATTTGCCTTTAATAACGACCAATTGCGCCGTTTTAGGTGTTGCTCTATTGAATACCCAAGCACAACATAGCTTTTTGGAATCCGTTATTTTTGGTGTGGGCACAGCACTAGGTTTTACCTTAGTTTTAATTCTTTTTGCCGCGTTACGTGAACGTATTGATGTTGCCGACGTACCTAAGCCATTCCAAGGTGCAGCCATAGGTTTAATCACTGCGGGACTCATGTCCATGGCCTTTATGGGCTTTACTGGGCTCGCTTAATGTTATTACTATGTCTGATCTTTGTTTTGCTTGGCCTAATCTTAGGCTATGCAGCACAACATTTAAAAGTCCAAGGCGATCCCATTATTGAGCAAATTGATGCCTTATTACCGCAAACACAATGCGGCCAATGCAAATACCCTGGCTGCAAACCTTATGCGCAAGCCATCGCTCAAGGTAAGGCAGATATTAATCAATGCCCACCCGGTGGCGAACAAACCATTGCGTCTTTAGCCAACTTACTCGGCATAGAAGCCAAACCACTCAACACTGAATTTGGTGCAGTCAAAGCACCCGCCGTTGCCTTTATTGTCGAACAAGATTGTATCGGCTGCGTAAAATGTATTCCCCCTTGCCCTGTCGATGCTATTTTAGGGGCTGCTAAACAAATGCATACCGTGATTGCTGCCGAATGCACGGGCTGTGAACTCTGCATCGCACCCTGCCCCGTAGATTGCATCATCATGATTCCCATAGAAAACAAGCCTAGCCAGTGGCAGTGGTCAGCTACACATGACTAAGCTAGCGCATTTTCATGGCGGCTTAGCTATCGCAGCTAACAAATGTGCCAGCCCAATCATAGACAGCAGCTTACCCGAGGAGCTGATTTACCCCTTATTGCAACGCGCCAATAACTACGCCCTGCCAATAGTTAAACTTGGCGAACGGGTGCTTAAAGGGCAAATGATCGCCTCAGCAGATACGCCATTTTCTGCGCCTATTCATGCCGCAAGTTCAGGTACAGTTAAAGCGATAGAACAACGTATTATTGCCCACCCGTCAAATTTAGCAGATGATTGTATTATTATTGAAACCGATGGCTTAGATGCAGTAATCGCATTTCAACCCTGCCCAGATTATCAAAAAGAAACACCAAAAAATTTACGCACCAAAATTCATCAAGCGGGTATTGTTGGTTTAGGCGGAGCCGCATTCCCTACCGCGACAAAATTAACCACCGAACAAGACATACATACGCTGATTATTAATGCTGCGGAATGCGAACCGTATATCAGCTGCGATGCCAGCTTAATACAGCAACAAGCTAAAGAAATAGTACAAGGCGCGTTGATTCTACAATATATTCTACAAGCGAAACACTGCATTATTGCTGTAGAAGAAAATATGCCCGAGGCAAAACAGGCAGTGCAGCAAGCTATCAACACTCACTCAATACAACTAATTAGCGTTCCCGCCATTTACCCTACCGGCGGTGAAAAACAACTGATTCAGGTATTAACTGGCACTAAAATTCCCGCAAAATCCCTACCCGCTGAACACGGTTTTATTTGCCAAAATGTTGGTACGGCTTATTCTGTTTATCAGGCTATTATTCAAGGTCTACCACTGACTGAGCGAATCATCACCGTTACGGGCAAAGGCATAAAACAGCCACAAAATATTCGCACACGCATCGGCACGCCGACTAAACATTTAATTGTCCAATCTGGCGGCTATAATAAAGAGGTACAACGCCTAATTATGGGCGGTTCAATGATGGGCATCGCCTTAAGCTCAGATGAAATAGCGGTCACTAAAGCCACTAATTGCATTTTAGCCATGACCAGCGATCAACTGGAAAACAAGTCAGCTGAAATGCCTTGCATCCGTTGCGGAGATTGCGCTACTGTCTGCCCTGCGGAATTGCTGCCACAACAACTCTATTGGTATGGCCGCTCAGGGCAATTAGAGCAATGCCAAGATTATCAGTTATTTTCCTGCATAGAATGCGGCTGCTGTGATGTCGTCTGCCCCAGCCATATTCCTTTAGTCCAACAATTTCGCGCGGCAAAAGGTGCAATTATTATTAAAGAAAAGCAGGCCGAACAAGCCAACTTAGCCAAAACACGTTTTCAGAATCAACAACAACGTCGTGCCAAAGAAGAACAGGAACAATTAGCCAAAGCCGCCAAACGTAAAGCAACCATTGAAAAAATGAAAGCCGCAAGTTTAGCTAAAAAGAAGTCGTTATAATATGCAATTCCTCACCACTAGCTCACCTTTCTCCCCCGCCAGTAACACCGTTAATCGTGTTATGTTGCAAGTCCTTATTGCCTTACTACCCGCTATCGGTATTATGTTTTGGCTATTTGGCAATGCCCTATTAATACAACTATTACTCGCCTGTAGCACAGCACTATTAGCGGAGTCGAGCATACTCTGGCTAAGAAAAAAACCGATAAAAATGCACTTATTGGATTTAAGCGCGCTAGTTAGCGCCGTGCTATTAGCCCTCGCAATACCAACGATTACCCCTTGGTGGATCAGCGTTAGCGGCACTTTATTTGCCATTATTATTGCCAAGCACCTCTATGGCGGATTAGGTTATAACCCCTTTAATCCAGCCATGACGGGCTATGTATTTTTACTCATTTCCTTTCCGCAACAAATGACCGCATGGCAACTACCTTTTGATGTCATTAGCTCCGCCACCGTTTTAGATCATACGAAAACACAGTTGGGCTTAGGTTTTTCGCTGGATGAAATAAGAACTTCGCCATTGTTTGCTTATGCCGCGGGCAAAGGCTGGGAATATCTATCCTTAGCTTATTTACTCGGTGGTTTATGGTTATTGCAGCGCAAAGTAATCAGCTGGCATATTCCTATTGCCGTGTTGTTAGGCTTAACTATTCCAGCATTGATAGCCTATCTAATAGATAGCTCGCGATTTACTTCACCCTTATTTCATCTGTTTTCTGGTGCAACTTTTTGCGGCGCTTTTTTTATTGCTACCGACCCCGTGACAGCAGCCACTAGCAATAAAGGGCGTTTAATTTTTGGCGCATTAATTGGTAGCTTAATTTATATTATTCGCACTTGGGGTGGTTATCCCGACGCTATCGCTTTTGCTGTTTTATTAGCCAATCTTGCCGCTCCTAGCATTGATTATTACACACGACCTAAGAAATGAGAGGTAAATATTATATGGCCTCACATCCAGTGGAAGTGACTTTAGCCACGATGTCGCGACTAAAGTCGCTCCCACAAAGGCTCATGATCCCGTGTTATTTAATTTTGACTCCTAAGCGGGTGAAACAGCCATGACCAACTCTCCAGCAGTTATTGCTGCGCTCCGCATAGGCCTGTTTTCTTTTATTATCGTTGGCGTGGTTTCTGTGGTTTATCATGGCACCAAAGACAAAATCGCAGACAATGAACGGCGTGCTTTATTGCAAAGCTTACAAAGCGTCATCGATAAACGCCGCTATGATAATGACTTAGTTCATGACAAAATCCAATTACAAAGCAACGGAAAAAACCATACGATATATCGTGCGCGCCAAGCAGGCAAACCAATAGCAGCCATTATCACCAGCACAACAACTCAGGGTTATAACGGCGCTATTGATTTACTCATTGCTATCAATGTTAGCGGCACAATAAACGCTGTACGCATTCTTAATCATAGAGAAACACCTGGTTTAGGCGATGCCATTGAACTAAAAAAATCTAACTGGATTTTAAGCTTTAATCAGCTAGCTATAGAGGACTTAGAGCAATGGGCTGTTAAACGCGATGGCGGCAATTTTGATCAATTTACTGGCGCAACCATTACACCGCGCGCCATTGTTAATGAAGTCAAAAACACCACTTTGTTTTTCCAACAACATCAACACGAGATTTTTCAATAAATGCGCTCAGACTATTCGAAAATCCTGAGTAATGGCTTATGGCATAACAATCAGGCTTTAGTTGCCCTCTTAGGCTTATGTCCTTTGCTTGCCGTTAGCAATACCGTGATTAATAGCTTAGGTTTAGGGCTGGCGACAACCTTAACCTTAATATTATCTAATTTTCTGGTTTCTTCATTACGCCAGTTTATTCTGCCAGAAATTAGACTACCGCTATTTGTACTGATTATTGCTGGTGTTGTTACCATTATTGAATTAATCATGCATGCCTGGTTTTATGAACTCTACAAAATTTTGGGGATTTTCATTCCGCTGATTGTCACTAACTGCGCCATTATCGGCCGCGCGGAAGTATTTGCCTCTAAAAATCGCATTATGCCTTCAATATTAGATGGTTTAGCCATGGGGCTAGGCTTTAGTTTCGCCTTGATTGTATTGGGTGGGCTTAGGGAGCTACTGGGCTCAGGCACCTTATTAGCGCAAGCGGATTTGCTCTTTGGTGATGCCGCTAAGGACTGGAAAATCAATGTCTTTGACGATAATTCAGGTATCTTATTGGCCATGCTACCACCCGGTGCTTTTATAGGCTTAGGCTTATTAATTGCATTAAAAAATATCCTTGAACAAAGCAATAGACTGTAGGGCGGTGCTTTAGCCCGCTACTTTGTAATAAGGCGGGCTAAAGCACCGCCCTACAAATGACATTACTCGATAATTTATGAATAAAGATAAACGCCTAGAAATATTTAAACGCTTAGCCGAAGCGATTCCAGATCCCGTTACCGAATTAAACTATAACAGCACTTTCGAATTGCTTATCGCGGTCGTTTTATCTGCACAAGCCACCGACAAAGGCGTTAATAAAGCTACAGCGAAATTATTTCCTATCGCCAATACGCCGCAAGCTATTTTTGATTTAGGTGAAGAGGGTTTAAAAGGCTACATAAAAACCATCGGCTTATTTAATAGCAAAGGCGCAAATATTATTAAACTTTGCCTTAAATTGATGGATGATTTCCAGGGAGAAGTGCCGCAAACACGCGAGGAATTAGAGTCACTAGCTGGGGTCGGGCGTAAAACCGCGAATGTAATTTTAAACACTGCTTTTGGTCAACCGGTGATGGCTGTAGATACCCATATTTTCCGTGTATCTAATCGCACTCAGATTGCGCCGGGGAAAAATGTTTTAGAAGTTGAAGCCAAACTCGATAAGCATGTACCTAAAGAATACAAAATTGACGCGCATCATTTATTGATTTTGCATGGCCGTTATACGTGTATCGCTAGAAAGCCACGCTGTGGTAGTTGTGTCATTGAAGATTTGTGTGAGTTTAAGGATAAGGTTTATGCTGCGTAAAGAGACTTGTGAGTGCAATGCTGTTGACTGAAAAATAAACGACTTCTCCAGAGGAAGAAGGTTGATGCGAGGACTATAAATGCATGATTTTATTCTCCTCACCCAACCCTCTCCAGCAAGAGAGGGCTTTAGTAAACAGCATTGAGGGTACTTATTGTATGCTACCTAAGTTGTTCAATATAAACACATACAAGCTTAAACCTTAAAGCGCGATATCAAAACCTGTAAATCACTAGCTAAATGCGCCAAAATCTCACTGCTTTCAGTGACTTGTTGCGAACCTTGAGCTGCATCCATAGTGACACCATTAATATGTTCAATACTTCGGCTAATACTATCAGCTACAACAGATTGCTCCTCAGAAGCACTAGCAATTTGCGTACACATATCATCAATTTCTGTCACCGCGCCGGTGATATTTTCTAAAAACTCACTTTCTTTTTGAGTCTCCGAAATAGTCGTTTGCGCGCGCTCCTGACTTTCACTCATCACACTCACTGCTTTCTTAGTTCCTTGTTGCAAACGTTCAATCATGCTTTGTATTTCAGTGGTTGAAGCCTGAGTCCGACTTGCCAGTGTTCTTACTTCATCTGCAACAACAGCAAATCCTCGCCCTTGCTCACCTGCTCTCGCCGCTTCAATTGCAGCATTTAAGGCTAATAAATTAGTTTGTTCTGCAATACTCTTAATGACATCCAATACCGAACCAATACTTTCTCCATCAACTTCTAACTGTCTAACCACCTCCGTAGCGACACTAATTTCCTCTGAAAGCGCAGTAATCGCAGAGACAGAATCACTGACAATTGCACGACCATTACTTGCTTGTTGATGCGCATTTTTGGTAGCCATTGCTGTAGAAGAGGCGCTTCTTGCTACTTCCTGTACCGTTGCTGCCATTTCCGTCATAGCCGTCGCCACCTGCTCAACTTCTTCTTGTTGGCGTTTAACACCTTGATTAGTTTGTATGCTAGTCATTGATAGCTCTTCAGCCCCCGAAGCAAGCTGCTCAATAGAGCGTTCTAACTCACGCACTACATCAGAAAATTGACCCGCCATACTATTAAATGATTCAGCCACATCAGCAAACTCATCCTTATTATCTAATTGCAACCGGGAAGTTAAATCACCTTTTGCCAGTTTTTCTGAAGTTTCTTTAATACTCAATATAGCCGTGTTAAATGAATTATAAAAACCCGCAAATAAATATAAAGCTATAAAGGTAAAGGTGACCACAACAAAAGATAGAGTCGTCATTGTTGTCGTTAACTGCTCTTCTCGCTGCTCTAATAATAAGGCTAACTCAGGAATCAACTGATCCAGTAATTTAAAATTAGCTTTAATGGCTTCAGTGCCCTTAGCAAAAACCTGTGCTGATTCTATTGTTATGGGCGTTGCCTGTAATATTTCTTGATTTAGAAAACGCAAATAACTCTCGGCAATACGGATTGCCACATCCACATTTGGCTTAATTTTAGCACTCACTTTAGGGTTACTTTGTGCAATCACCCTCGTACTTCTCTCTAAAGCATTAATACTTTTCTGTACTGTCGCCAATAAACTAGATAACTTAATGCTCTCCTTCTGAGTAACAATAGCTCTAGCCGCCAAACCCGAAGCCATTCCCCGAGCCTGCCCCAAATTCTCTACAATTTGTGGCAAGGCATTAACAATAGAAGAGGCGACATAAAAACTTTCCAATTTCGGATCCATCGTTAATCCAGAACTATCACTTACCGAGGAAACTAACTCTAAAACACTAGCAATCAACTGCGTATGTCGAGTAAAAATATCTTTTGCTTGTCCATTAAAAGCGTCAGATTCTAATCGCTGCCAGACCGATTTAATTTCCTGCCATTTGCCTGTTGCACCTAATTGTGCGCCTAACTGCTTATCGACCGCATTAATCGCCAGAATATCTTGATTAATTTGCTCGCGCTTAGCCAATAATTTACTTTTAAACGAGGTATTACCCGATAAATACGCATTAGTCATCCCGCGATGTTCAGGAAAATGCTGAATTAATTGACGTAAAGGAACAATATACCGCAAGCCTGTTTGTTCCTTTTTTGCAACATCAAGAGATGCTAACTGGCCTACTATTAATAAATAAAAAGTAATCATCAAGGGAGTTAAAAATGCGATAGAGATTAATAGCATTTTTTTGGAGCAGCTCATCTTGTTCATTAGAGCTGTGGCAGGTGCAGTTAACATGGGAAGCCTCTTAAATTATGGTTTGTTGTAAATGTATCGGCTGAACTTACGTATTCTAAAATATACGCATCCGCGGTTCATGAGCACTATGCTTATCTAAGACTTCCATCGGAGTATCTACAGCATGACTCTCTACGCCTTCTAGTTGAATATCATGAGCAACGCCATGCAGTGAAATGATTAAAACAACACCCGCTAAAATTAAAGCAATTTGCTGTAATGAGGTTTTAATATCCGTTTTCTTATGCAAGGTTGGAATCAAATCCGCAACCGCAATATAAATAAAGCTAGATGAAGCAATCGCTAAAAAATAAGGCAGACTATCATGAAGGCCAGCTAAACTATAATATGCCAACACGCCGCCTACTACGGTGGTTAAACTAGCGAGCACATTATAAATAAGCGCTTTCTTTTTGGAAAAACCACTGTGCAATAGAATCGCAAAATCGCCTACCTCTTGCGGAATCTCATGTGCGGCAACCGCCAAACTAGTGACAATACCCAGCTGAACATCGGTTAAAAATGCCGCAGCAATCAACACACCATCAACGAAGTTATGGATACCATCACCAATAAGAATCATTGTTCCGGCTGATTTGTGCGAACCATGAACATGACTGTGTCCGTGACTATCCTCTTGCTCATCGGTATCAACATGAACTTCACAACTACTAGAATGGCAATGTCGCCAAATCAATAGCTTCTCTAAAGTAAAAAATAATAATAAACCCAGCATAATCGAACCGGATAAAGTCTGTATTTCTGACGGCGCTACCTCTTCAAATGCATGCGGAATCAGCCCCCAAAAAGCCACAGCTAATAAAGCACCCGTGGCAAAACTGATTCCATGCGGCAAAACTTTAGCGCGCATATTGTCAGAGAGCAGCAAAAAAACAGAAGCGGCTAAAACGCTTAATACACCACCAATAGCCGTAAAAATAATAATTAAAAAGAGTAAATTCATCGAAAGAAATAATAAAGTGAGATTATTTGTAGAACTGAACGTAGGGCGTGGCTTTAGCCCGCCAATATCCACAATGCTGTTGATTTTAGTTCTCTCTTGCTGGAGAGGGTTGGGGGAGGAGAATAAACTGCATTGGTTAAATACCCTTAGTGATCTAAAGGCGGGCTAAAGCCACGCCCTACGAATATAATAGAGTTCGGAAACAAAACTACTCCATCCAGATTAAAGTAGCCATGCGTCCTGTCTGACCATCGCGCCGATAGGAAAAAAAACGTTCTGTATCAGTCACCGTACAAAACTGGCCGCCATAAATTTTCTGCACACCTGCGTTGTTTAAAATGATCCGAGCCATTTGGTAAATATCCGCTAAATACTTACCGCCACTTTGCAATGTAAATGCACCAGTAAATTGCCTAGATTTATTAATAAATAAATCATATACATCTTGGCCGACTTCAAAACAGTGTGGGCCGATAGCCGGCCCTAGCCATGCTAATAGCTCAGTATTTGGCATCTTCGCCAGCGCATTTTCCACAATGCCATTAAGCAATCCACGCCAACCGCCATGAATTGCGACAACTGTAGTTCCTTGTAAATCACAAAGCAGCAAAGGCAAACAATCAGCCGTTAACACTGTACAAACCACATTTTTCTGATGTGTATAGCTAGCATCAGCAAGCAATGCCTGATCTGTTTGATCAACACAGATTACATCTACACTATGCGTTTGCTGCAACCAAATAGGATCACTAGGTAAATCCAGCATTCGAGTAATTTGCTGCCTATTTTTAAATACATGCGCTGGGTTATCCAGCACATGATCAGCAGGGTTTAAACTACTAAATTCAGCCTGACTAAATCCGCCTGTTCTTAGTGTAGTCGCCGCATGAATATTTAAAGGTGCCGGCCAATCAGGAATGATCCAATGCGTCATTTTTCCTCAAGGCAAGCAACAAAGCTTGCATATCATCTGGCATAGGCAATTCCCATTCCATGTACTCTTCTGTACGCGGGTGTATTAAGCCCAATTTTTCAGCGTGTAAAGCTTGACGTTTAAAGCTACGTAAAATAGTTTCCAATTCTGCCCCGCAATCTTTAGGCATTTGGAATCGGCCACTATACATAGGATCCCCCACGAGCGGCATCTTTATATGCGCCATATGCACTCGGATTTGATGTGTACGACCGGTTTCTAGTTTAACTTGTATCAGCGTATTACGTAAAAATCGCTCAAGCACACGATAATGCGTTATTGCTCGTTTGCCACTGTAATTTACCGCAAATTTCTTACGGTCGGTAGGATGCCGACCAATAGGCTCATCTAAAGTACCGCCACCAGTCATTCGCCCTATAGTAACCGCTAAATATTCACGATGAACCTCGCGCGCTTGTAATTGCTCAACCAAACTATGATGCGCAGCTAATGTTTTAGCAACCATCAATAATCCACTGGTATCTTTATCAAGACGATGCACAATCCCCGAGCGTGGAATCGTGACTGCATCTGGCAAATGAAATAACAAGCCATTTTGCAAAGTCCCTGTCCAATTACCTGCGCCTGGATGTACAACGAGTCCCGCCGGTTTATTGACGATTAAAATATCATCATCTTCATAGATAATATCCAGCGGAATATCTTCAGCTAAATACTCCGTCACTTCCTCCGCTTCAGCATCGAGGACAATCGTCTCACCACCGTCTAAACGATCTTTTGCTTTAATTTGTGCACCATTCACGGTGACACGCAGCGCTTTTATCCACGTCTGCAGTTTATTTCTGGAATAATCTGGAAAAATCTCCACCAGAATCTGATCTAAACGCTTGCCCGCTAATTCTAAGGGTACTTCAGCCGTTAATATCGCCATATAAAATTTCTTTCCTAACAATCTGTATTTATCTACAACAAATTCTTTTACAATAAAGAATAAAGCAAAAGTTATTAATCTTACATCGTGTCGCTATCTCTATGCCATCATTTTTCAAAAAATTAACATTAATTCTTTGTTTATCTTTTTTTTTATCAGCCTGTAGTTATTTTTCAAGTGATAAAAATAACAAAGGAGACAATTACGCTGGCTGGACAGTAGAGCAATTTATTGCTGAGGGCAAAGAAAACTTAGTCGATGAAAAGTATAAAAAAGCCATTAAAGTATTGGAGCAACTGGATTCACGTTACCCTTTTGGCTCTCATTCTGCTCAAGCTCAATTAGATCTCACTTACGCTTATTATAAAAACGGCGATTCAGAAGCAGCACTGGCATCAGCAGACCGCTTTATAAAAACCCACCCACGACATAAAAATGTCGATTATGCTTACTATTTAAAAGCGCTGGTTAATTTCAATCGTGACTTAGGTTTTTTTGACCGCTATGTTCCATCTGACAGCACACAGCGCGATTCCGTGTTCACGCAAAATGCATACCTCAGTTTTGACGAGTTAATACGCCGCTTCCCAAATAGCCAGTACGTGGCCGACGCTAAGCAACGCATGATTTCTTTAAAAAATTCACTAGCGCGCCATGAACTACATATTGCCCGCTTCTATATGGATCGAGAGGCCTATTTAGCCGCAGCTAATCGTGCTAATTATATCTTGGAACACTACCAAAGAACCCCAGTCGTCCCTTATGCTTTACAACTACAAATAGAAGCCTATAAAATATTAGGCCTACAAGATTTAGCGGATAAGAGCGCTAAAGTCTACGCTTATAACTACCCGGATGGCCCACAATATCCTGAGGCTGACTCCAGCGGTGCCAGCGTCGTTCCTTTTGCTTGGAGTTTAATCGGTTTTGATGATTAAAAACCCATTTACCATGGTGTAGCTCGTATGAAGCCAGCGTAATACGAGAATTATTCGCACATAACTCTGTATTTCACTTTGCGCTCTACGAATACAAACACCTACACAACTTTTTGATATTAAAATACAATCAAGTTGCAAGTCAGAATAGCTCCCTCTCCTGCTGGAGAGGGCTGGGGTGAGGAGAATAAAATCAAGGCTT
>CBDVDU010000061.1:0-11346 GCA_965372825.1 uncultured Gammaproteobacteria bacterium
CAAATAATAAGCCCACTAAGATATCTTTTTGTAAATCAGTCATTGTGTTTCCCTTAACGGTAAAAAGTAATTAATTTAAGTAACTGATGCGTACTATACAGCAACACAAAAATCCCACAATACGCTAAAATATCATTAGTTTGTTTCCAAAAATGAAACAATATTCCTTGCGATTTTATTAAGTAGCTCACGTTTTTTTGCAATCATAAACTGCTCGCCAACCATCAATTAAGGTTCAAGCACTGCACATGCTCAATATTATCTGGATTTTCTTTTTTATCAGCGCCTTTATCACCGCACTATTCAAGCTATTCTACCTAGGTGAGCACGCCATCTTCACTGAGTTAATGGCGGCATTATTTGCCATGTCAAAAACGGCCTTTGAGATTTCCTTAGGTTTAACGGGTGTGCTTGCTTTATGGCTAGGCATTATGCGCATAGGTGAGCGCAGTGGTTTTATCGACTTACTAACGCGCGGATTAACGCCTTTGTTTAGTAAATTAATGCCCGAAGTGCCCGCCCATCACCCGGCACTCGGAGCCATGGTAATGAATATATCCGCCAACGCACTAGGGCTAGATAATGCCGCTACGCCTTTGGGTATTAAAGCCATGCAAGAATTGCAAACATTAAACCCCGATAAAGAGACAGCCAGTAATGCGCAAATCTTATTTCTAGTTATTAATACTTCCGCCGTCACCTTATTTCCTATTACCATTTTTACCTATCGCGCTCAATTAGGCGCTGCGCATCCAACCGACGTATTTATCCCTATTTTATTAGCCACTTATATGTCTACGATTTGCGGTTTATTAGCCGTGGCTTGGGTGCAAAAACTTAACCTATGGGATAAAACTATCCTCGCCTATTTAGGCGGCTTCAGCTTATTGGTCGCGGGAATTATTTATTATTTCGCACAACTCAGTCAGGCGGACATGCTTTTGCAATCTGCATTAATCAGCAATCTGATTTTATTTACGCTGATTATTATTTTCATTGCTACAGCGGCTTACAAAAGAGTCGATGCCTATCAAGCCTTTATTGACGGAGCACAAGAAGGTTTTCAAACAGCGATTATCATCATTCCCTATTTAGTTGCCATGCTGGTTGCCATTGGAGTGTTTCGTGCCAGTGGCGCATTAGAGTTGTTAATGAATGGATTACGTTTTGTGGTGCTGCAAGCGAATTTAGACCCACGCTTTATTGATGCCATGCCGACTGCATTAATGAAGCCGTTTAGTGGTAGTGGCGCACGCGCAATGATGGTCGATACCATGCAAACCTTTGGCGCTGATTCCTTTGCTGGACGTTTATCGTCTATTGTACAAGGCAGCACCGAAACCACTTTTTATGTTTTGACGGTTTACTTTGGCTCAGTAGGCATTAAAAATATTCGTCATGCGCTAGCTTGTGGGATAATAGCCGATTTTGCGGGCATTATTGCCGCAATCTTTATCGCATATTGGTTTTTCGCATAATGTTAGTTCACCTTAGAACCCTCGGTTGTCGTCTTAATGAAGCAGAATTGGAAAGTTGGGCGCAAGCTTTTCAAAAAGCAGGTCACAAAATTACCCGCGAACAAAATGAAGCTCAGCTAATTATTGTTAATTCCTGCGCCGTCACACAAGACGCCGTACGCAAATCACGCCAACTTATTCGCCGCATCCATAGAGATAATCCAAGCGCAAAAATCGTTGCCAGCGGTTGTTATGTCACGCTTAATTCTGATGAAGCCGCAGAATTATTAGGTGTGGATTTAATCGTTAGCAATCAGGATAAAGACCGTTTGGTCGAACTTGCTATTCAAGAACTAGAAATCCCCAGCATGCCAGCCATGTCTACAGAACCTGGGGCAATCTCTTTGTTTAGCCGTGGCCGACAACGTGCCTTTGTTAAAGTACAAGATGGCTGTCGTTATCGTTGCACCTTCTGCATTGTGACCGTCGCGCGCGGAGAAGAAAAAAGCACACCGATAGAGCAGATCGTTCAAGACGTAAATCGCTTGGTTGAACAGGGTATTAATGAAGTTATTTTAACCGGCGTACATTTAGGCGGTTATGGCTCAGATATAGAGCAAAATTTAGCGAATCTAATCACTGCCATTTTAGAACAAACCACCGTTCCTCGTTTGCGCTTAGGTTCTTTAGAGCCGTGGGATTTACCGGATAACTTCTTTGCTTTATTTAACAACCCACGTCTTATGCCGCATTTACACTTGCCTTTGCAAAGTGGCTCAGATAGCGTTTTGAAACGTATGGCACGACGTTGTAAAACCGAAGAATTCACTCAGATTATTGCCGAGGCACGCGCCCAAGTGCCGCATATCAATATCACTACCGATATTATTGTTGGTTTTCCAAGTGAAACAGAGCAAGAATGGCAAGATAGCTTTGGTTATATTAAAAGCATTGGTTTTGGACATATTCACATTTTCACTTATTCGATGCGTGCTGATACTAAAGCAGCGACATTACCCGAGCAAGTGCCCAATGCAATTAAAAAACAACGCAGTCAGCAACTGCATAAACTAGCGGAAGAAATGAAACAGGACTTTTTCAGCCAAAATCAAGACCAATCGTTTACAGTTTTATGGGAAGGCCAAAAAGAAGAGATCAACGCGCAAAGTCATAAAGTGTTTGGTTACACACCCAATTATTTACGCGTTGCTGCGATTATAGATAACAGCCAGTCATTAGAAAATCAAATGCTCGAAGCTAAAATTACTGAGATTACTCCGGAGTATCTTTTGGCTGAGCTTGTTTAAGGTCATCACAACGATAAACAAAGCCCATCATGGTTTGCTTAGTTTTAGTGCTGGTTAACTTGGCATTTTCATTAAATTGCTGATGTATATAGACAAGATTACCACCCATTTCATAGGCTTTATTCTTCATTTGATTAGCGGTGCCTTTATGAATATCGGCATCTGACATAAAATCACCTGAAACCATGCCACCATCAGAAGCTGAAGTCTGCCCTATAAACTGGCAGGCTTCTTTTTTAGGTTGTACATAAATAAGCTGCACAATACCGGCGCCCTCTTTTAAGTCAATTGCACAACTATTGACCATCAAGATAAACAGCGGTGCAATGTACTTTAAAAACCTCAATAGCTGACTACTCATCTTGTTGTTGCTCTAGCACTGATTTCTTAAGCGTATCTTCTTGCTTTAAGACCTCATCAGGTGCATTAACTAGCTCTTTCTTAGAAAATTCATCTTTTCTCAAAAAAGTCAAAATAAGGTGAGTAAGGGTGCTTTTTTGCTTGGTAGTAAAAATATATTGGGCATGCTCTCTACCACTCAATATTTCAAGTGTTTTGGGGTTATTAGGGGCTTTATCAAAATTAGCTTTAATAGCATTAATAGAAGGCTCATCCTCACTAGCAATAAATAATAAATAACCCTTTAACTTCTCTGGCTCAGCAATAAAGGCAGGTGACAATAAAACCATCCGGTTTATCTCTTTGTCTTCTGATTCAACACTCGCTTCAGCTGCCGCACTCGCTCCCATGCTTGCGCCCAAAATGCCAACCTGCGTTATACCTTGCTCTTTTAAAAACTGTGCTCCCGCTAAAATATCCTCATATAAAGCGCCCTGCTTATCACCTAAAGTAGATTTACCATAGCCTCTGAAATTAATAGCCAAAACAGTGAAATCTTTATCAATCAAGCGTTCCCGAATATCTCCCCAACTATCTTTATCAAATGCAGCACCATGGGCTAAAATAATACCGACCGGCCCTCGTAAGGTAAAGTCTGCTTGAATACTGGCATTATCAACAGTAGGAAAAATTACCTCTTTAGCTAAAATATTTACACTAGAAAATATAGCTGCAACAAACAAAAATATACGTATCATAAAAATATCCTTTAAAAATAGTTTGCCCAAATCTTAATTGATAACTTCTCATTATTCACGGGCAAATGCCTATAAAAATATCGTCATTCCCGAAGTCTTTTATCGGGAATCCACTTTAAACATAGATTCCTGCTAACAGCATGCAGGAATGACGTGCTGAAAAAACAGCTTGTACCCTTTAATAATGAGAAGTTACTTTAATTGATTGATGATTACTCATCAAAACCTTAAATCTTACAGACTAATTAAGGCGATCAATTTAAGTTTTAAACAGTAAAAAATTAGTTAATTTCCATCGTACACTAATAGAGTATTACTCTTCATCAAAGATGACAATCGAATTATCCTTCACTTTAAGAACTTTCAGTAACTACGCCACATTAATACACATATTCAAAACAATTTATCTATTTCCTGCTAAACTTAAAACTCTTCTTATTTCACCACTCTATCATTGATCATGACCGACTTTTCTCATCATGTCTTAGCTATTAACCAAGCAGCTGATGCAATACTGAAACATAAAGTTAATAGCTTACAGGTCATTCCTGCCGTCGCTATTAAACTGTTACGGTTAACACAAGATGAAAGTACCAATGTCGGTGATTTATCTCTGCTAATAGAAACCGAACCAACGCTAACGGCAAAAATACTACGTAATGTTAATTCTGCTGCCTTTGCCTTATCCCATAAAATCACATCAATTAAGCGTGCGGTAAATATTTTAGGGTTTTCTGCAGTACGACAATTGGCGTTAAATCAATTATTTTACAATAAGCTGATAGACCACAAATCTAAGCAACAATTTGATCAACTTTTTTTCTGGCAGCATTGCTTATTTGTTGCTTCGCTGAGTCGCGCCATAGCAACCTCCTTAAAACATCCTGACCCTGACCTTATTTATACGGCAGGCTTGATGCATGATATAGGTAAAATAGTCTTAGAGACGCATGGAAAAGTAAGCTATAGCGACTTTATTCTTGCCTGTAAAAATGATGAGCAGCCCACGCTATTAGGTGAACACGATTTTTTCGGCTTAAACCATGCAGAAATGGGCTATGCATTCTGTCAGCAATGGGATATTCCCGAGCAAATTAGTGCTATCGTTTACTGTCATCATGAATTACCTGATGACAGTAGCCCTTTTGCCATTTATAAACGCGACATTGCACTTGTTAACTTTGCTAATTATATTGCTTGGTTGCAAGGGATAGGTTCTATTGCACTTAACAACCCACCGGAACTACACTCAGAAACGTCCAAGTACCTTGCTATTGAAAAACTAGATTTGGAAGCCTTGCTCAGTCATGTTGACCAAGAAATGCAACATACCCGTGAATTTTATGGCATACAGTTCCCTAATATAAATCGTTTACGCGCCGCATTAGTGCAAACAACGCTGCTGCTAAGCACCCATAATAAACGCAATGGTAACGCGGATGCACGCACTGATAATATTTCTATTAGCAGCCTGACTACGCCCCACAAAAGCCTGATCTCCAGCGAAATAGTCCCATGGACATTAGCTGTCATTCAAAAAGATTTTGCTTTTGAACGCTTACTTATGCTTGATATAAACCCCAAACAACGCAGTTTGGCCGCCACTTATACATGGCCAGAAACACTTGATAAAAATAGCTTACAAGCCTTCAATATCAAGCTTGATGAACTACCCAGTACTATTTTAAACAGCTTACGTGAACGTAACGCTATCATTATTAATACCAATAACGACAAAAATAGCTCGATTCTTAAACAGTTTGGTGTTGAAGATTTTCTTATTGTCCCCGTATTAAGTCATAATCGACTCGTAGCACTGCTGTATGCAGATAAGCACGAAACAAATACGCCAATGACAGAACATTGCGTAGATCAAATCCTCCCTATCATTCATGAACTGGGTGTCGCCTTAGCAAATGCCAAACGCTTCGAACTAGAAAAGAAAAGAGCGGAACTCGACTCATTAACAGGGTTACTCAATAAACGCATGGTCACTGACTTTTTAACTCAAACTTTTGAGTTAGAAGCTGAACAGCTTAGCAAAGTTGCTGTTGGCTTTATTGATATTGATTTCTTCAAAAAATTTAATGATACCTGTGGCCATCAATCCGGTGATGACGTACTCAAAATCGTTGCCCAAATTATGCGCACACTGACACGCCCTAGTGATTTTATTGGCCGTTATGGCGGCGAAGAATTTGTTTTTGTACTGCGCAATACCAATAAACAAGGCGCTTATAGTTACGCAGAACGTATTCGCCAAGAAATTGAGCGTAAGGGCATCATTCTCAGCCAGCGTTTTCAAGGTCATGCTCTCACCGTGAGTATAGGTGTTAGTTTATATAGGCCTAGTTTCGCCACTTACCAAGAGATGGTCGAAGTTGCTGATAGCGCAATGTATGACGCAAAGCATGATGGGCGCAACTGCATTAAAATCAAATAGCAACAGTCTGAATTTCATGCTCTCTCCTAGAAAATACCTGTCTTTTTAAGCATAGGTATCTACATAACTTTTTCTGATTACCCATGAGTCTCCGCCAAGTTAGGATAAAGAAACGGCAACACTCTATAACACGTCATTCCCGAAGTCTTTTGCCGGGAATCTATGTAGTAAAAATTTAGATTCCTGCTAAGAAAATGATCAAGGTAGATACCTATACTGGTGGTTGGTTAAACCTTATGAAACTAATACAATAGCTTCTCCAGACAAGGACTTTCACCTTGCAAGAAATGACAAGCTTCGCTTGCCGCACCAGGAATGACGCGGAATGGGTTTTAACTATAATTAGCCTGTACATAATCAGTGGAGCATAATCTAGTCATGGCGCTCAAATAAATTATAAGCCACAACACCTGCTACTTTGTGTTTTAACAAGGTCCAATTTTCAGGTATACCTTCTAGCTCTAATTGCTTTTCCACTTCTATATAAATTTTTGCATGCGGCGCTAGCCATTGCTTATCTTCCAGCCAATTTAATGTTTGTAGGGCGAGACCTTTAGCAAAAGGAGGATCTAAAAATACCAGACTAAACGGTTCGGCATCTCCCGCTAAATAGCGATAGACATCTTGCTGGACAATTTTTATTTGCGGCGCTGACAATAACTCAGTATTTGCCTTTAACTGGCGGCATATCTGCGCATTATTATCCACTTGTACTACTCGCTTTGCACCGCGTGAAGCTGCTTCCACACCTAATGCGCCACTACCCGCATATAAATCTAAACAACGACTAGCTAATACATCATATTGCAGCCAATTAAATAACGTTTCTCGAACTCTAATCGGCGTAGGCCGCAAGCCGTCAACATCAGGAAAGGGCAGATTACGACCGCGCCATTCTCCACCAATAATTTTGACTTTATTACTCACCCGAACCACCTACACTAATAATTTGCAATAAACTTTCCGGTACTCGACGCTTAAAAGCAGCTTTAATATCTTCTTTACTCACCTGTGCGACTTTACTTTGAAAAGTTTTCAAATAATCCAAAGGTAACTGATAAAAAGCAATCATCGCCACATAATTTAATAATTTGCGATTATTATCAAAACGCAAAACAAAGCCACCGGTGATATTTTTTTTCGCTGCTTCTAATTCAGCCTCACTAGGTCCCTTTTCTATAAAATCATGTAAAGTCCTTTGCAATACATCAATAGCCACTTTTCTTTGCTTATTTTGCGTCTGCAAGCCCATAGTAAACGGCCCTTTTTCTGCTAGAGATGAAAAATAGCTGTAAGCACTATAGGCAAGACCGCGCTTTTCACGGATTTCATTAAACAATATTGAAACTAGCCCCCCACCTCCTAATATATGATTACCTACATATAAGGGAAAATAATCTGCATCTATTCTGGATAACACAGGTAAGCCGGCTAAAACATGTGTTTGCGTTGATGGAAAATCAATATGCTCGACTTTGCCGTTACTCGGCAGATTTACCGCAGCTAGTCGTTTAGCTGTCTGACCTTGCGCTAATGGCGCATATAACTTTTCCTCAATATGATGCGCTTGGACTTCAGTTAAATCACCAACAATAACCAAAATCGCATTTTTAGCGCCATAGTATTGCTGATAAAACTGTTTAATATCATCCAATGTTAGTGCGCTCACGGTTTCAATCGAGCCACTACTTAAATGCGCATAAGGATGCTGACCATATAAGGCCTGATAAAAGGCTTTTTTCGCAATATAAGCAGGACGCTCTTGCTGTTGCTTCAACTCCACTAGCGCTTGACTTTTAATGCGCTGAAAATCATCTTCTTTAAACTTTGGCTTTGCAGCAATCGCTTGGAAGGTAGTTAAAGCCTGATTAAGTAATCGTTTATCCGTTAATGTACGTAACTGTATCTGTGCGTAATCCTTATTCACACTTGCATTATATTGCGCACCGACCTCATCGAAACGCTGAGCTATTTGATCAGCACTCCAGACACCCGCTCCTGTTTTCAATAACCGATTAGTTAGCTTAGCAAGGCCATAGTGTTGACCATCACGCGCACTTCCTGCAGCAAATTGCAAGCGTATATCAACCATCGGCAAGCCTGTGCTTTGCACAAAATAAACACGCCCACCTTGGCTACTTTGCCAATGTTTGATCGGTGCAACAGCAAGTACTTGTATTGCACAGCAAGCTAGTAATACGCCTGCAACCCATTGTTTAATGCGCATGGTTAGCTCCCATTTTATTTTTAGTCGACATACTCTGCGGCTCCAAATAAGCAATACTCAATTGTGATTCCACTAAATATTTCCCTGCCACTGTACGTACTTGCTCAGCGGTCACTTGATTAATTTTCTGCCTATACGCTTCTGATGTTTGCCAGCCTAAGCCCACTGTTTCATGCATCCCTAACTTCATAGCTTGATAAAACAAAGAATCTTGCTCATAAACAGAATGCGCTAGAACCTGAGCCTTAACCCGCGCCAATTCTTTAGCGCTAATCAGCTCTCTTTGTAAGGCACGTATTTCTGTTTTTAACGCTATTTCCATATCTAATAAGCTTTTACCTTTTACTGGCGTCGCTTCAAATAAAAATAATTCATCTAAACGCGCCCCTAAATCGTAACCAGCACCTACAGAAGTCGCAACTTTTTGACCTCGTTGTAAATGTGCCGGTAAGCGGGCACTATTACCGCCATCTAACACACCAGCAAGTACATCCAAGGCATAAGCTTCCCAGTCTTTTTCTGCGATTTTTAAACTCGGCACTTTATAGGCCATTAATAAATAAGGCACTTCGGATGGTAATTGTACCGTCATGCGCCGAACGCCAACTTGCGGCATTTCTTGTTGTGGCTTGAGTGGTTTAATAGTTCGAGCAGGAATAGCTGAAAAATACTGCTCGGCTAGCTTAAACACCTCTTCTGCCTGTACATCACCTACTACCACGATAGTTGCATTATTCGGTGCATACCATGCTTGATACCACTGCTGTAAATCTTCGACCTGATAATTTTCAATATCTGACGGCCAACCAATAACAGGGTTTCTGTATGATAAATTCGTATAGGCCATCGCCATCAAGTATTCTTGTAACTTGGCACGCGGCTTATCTTCGGTACGCATTCGCCGCTCTTCCATGACCACTTGCAGCTCTTTTTTTAATTCATCTGCGAGTAAATGCAAATGTTGCATCCTGTCTGCTTCTAGTTCAAAACTAATTGCGAGTCGGGACTTCTCCAAGGTTTGAAAATATGCGGTATAATCTCGCCCAGTAAACGCATTTTCCCTGCCACCATTTTCTGAAATAATTTTAGAAAACTCACCAGCTGGGTATTTATCCGTACCTTTAAACATCATATGCTCAAGCATATGGGAAATACCAGTAATACCAGAAGGCTCATAACTTGAGCCAACTTTATACCAAATTTGCGTAACCACCACAGGTGACCTATGTTGTTCTTTTACTAAAACTTTAAGTCCATTGGCTAATATACGCTCTTGGACTTCAGTAGCATTAGCACTGATTGAATAAAAAATTAAAAGTATAAAAAGACGAACTATCATTATTACCTTCTGTGAACAGTGAACGATAAAATACAATATCAAGTATATTATTTTATCTCAGATAGCCATTAAACATGACCAACAAAGCATGACAAACAAAAAAAATAATTTAACTTGGAAAAACTACCTTGAACTATGTAAGCCTAGAGTAGTTGCATTATTGGTATTTACGGCAAATGTCGGCATGCTATTGGCTGTTCCCGGTATGCCACCGATTGCACTCTTTATCTATGCAACTTTAGGTATCGGTTTAGCCTCTGCATCTGCTGCTGCGATCAATCACTTTATAGATCAGAAAGCTGATGCCGAAATGGCTCGCACACAAAACCGCCCTTTACCTCAAGGCGATCTGAATTCAAAAAATGTACTGATTTTTGCCGCTGTGCTGGGCATTACGGCTATGTTGATACTGGTTTTTCTGGTCAACATACTAACAGCGGTACTGACTTTTGTTTCGTTAATTGGTTATGCGATTATTTATACCGTGTATTTAAAACGTATGACGCCACAGAATATTGTGATTGGTGGGGCAGCTGGAGCAGCTCCGCCCCTTTTAGGTTGGTGCGCTATGACCGGCGAAGTTCACCCTTATGCGCTACTGCTATTTCTATTGATTTTTGTTTGGACACCACCGCATTTCTGGGCGCTTGCCATTGCTCGACGTGATGAATATGCAAAAGTGAACATTCCTATGCTACCTGTCACACACGGCACGGAATTTACCCGCTTACATATTCTGTTTTATACCATCTTATTGTTTATCGTCACCTTACTGCCTTATCTAACAGGCATGAGCGGTTTGATATATCTGATACCTAGTGCGCTATTGAGCTTAGGGTTTATTTACTTTGCGATCAAAATGATGCGCACCAAAGAAGATAAAACGGCGATGCAAACCTTTGCTTATTCCATCGTTCATTTAATGCTGCTTTTTGCTGCGTTACTGATTGATCATTATTTTCGATATACACTTTAAGCTTTTTGTTGGGCTTAGAATATAGCCCTATATGGGGCTTTGCGGAATACAGGAAAGAGCAACACCTGTATTCCCGCCTCTCAAACTTCATACTTTTAAATTTTGAAAAGAACTGTAAAATCTGAAAAATAACTGTCAAATTAATTAACAGTCTTTATTTATTGAAAATAGGCTATTCAAAACTTAATGCTTGCCCTGCAATTTCACCTAAGACTTCACCAAAAATAATTAACTAACTGATAATATTAAATATTATTCTCAATCGAGTAGTCCCTTACATACTGTCTAACAAAAATAGCGATTGTCTGACTCTCTTTTAGGTAATGTCCGAACAAACTATTAATATCAACCGGTGTCAGATAAACATACACTCCGACACCTGTACGCCCTGTAAACTCTGCAGTTAAAGTATCTATAAAAGCTAATCGACTTGCTTCAACTGCACTGGATTCGTATATTGCACTCATTTTCTTCACCACTTGCTTGCTTTGTTATCTTAC
>CBDVDU010000062.1:0-11163 GCA_965372825.1 uncultured Gammaproteobacteria bacterium
GGCTCGTTGGTATGTGTTACTGACTCAAAAGCACGTTCAAAAAATAGCCCACTCTCTATCGACACTATAGGCAACGTCTTACTCGCATTAGTTGAATATTGAGCAGGCCCATCACCACCTAACCAGTACTGGGTATGCTGCAAAGCGATTTTAGGCGTAATAAAACCCGCCTCAGAAATAAACGGAAAACTGACTGAAGGCTTAAGGTTTAAACGCTGACCTTCAGCTCGTCCATCGGAAAAATGCCGCTGAAAAATCACGTACTCACTATCCAGCGCTAACTCTACTGGCAAGTCATCAAAGTCCTTAAACATGTCCAGTTTCACCTGCGGCAAACGCCGATAAGGTACACTTTTATCACTCTGATTCGGATCTATATTCTGGTAATTTTCCGCTTTAGCCGCTAAAGTCATCCAAGGCAAGGTATAAGCAATATTGGCATCACTTGCTAAGTAACGCGAGCGATTACCCATTCCTAGCGAGCCATCTATATCAGAAACATAATTAGCATCCCAGTCAAAACTCAACTCTTTAGTCAGCTGGGTTTTATGTTGAAAACTACCACCCCAACGTAAAGTTTTAGTTTGTGTATCTTCAGGCATCATTTCAACATTAATCTCGCCTTCTGAGCCCGTCCATAGATAGCGAAAATCTGTACCCATCATAAAGCCGCGTGAACTCATATAGCGCGGCGTTAATGTCAAATCATAATTCGGTGCCACATTCCAATAAAAAGGCAAACTAACATCCACTCCACTACGCTGTGAATAGCCAACTGTCGGTATCAATAACCCAGTCTTACGCCGATCATCAATAGGGAATGAACCGTACGGAAAATACATCACTGGAACATGCTTAAACTCCAGCCAACCGTGTTTTACTGAGGCCGTACCGTCTTCATCATTAACCTTCATTTTAGAAGCATGTAAAATCCAGTCTTGATTACCCGGTTCACAAGCCGTATAGGTAACATCACTAAAACGGCTAAAAGTTGGACTATCGCGATAAACAACATCAGCACTACCGCGTATCGGCGATGCTGGCAAAATATAGGAAACATCACGCAAGATGGACTTATCCTGATTTATATCCATTCTTACTGATGAGCCATATAAAGCCATACCGCCATCACTATAAATAACGTCGCCATATAAATCGAGCACACCCGAATCTTGATTATAATCCGCTTCATCTGCAAACACTCGCTGATCAGCGCGCTCTAAATCAATATCACCCGAAAAATTAATCATTTTCTGATCAAATATTTCACTTTGATCAGAAAAAATACTCATTGGCGTACGCTCACGCAACTCCTTATCAACTAAGAAAGTCGGTTGAGCACCTAATTTTAAGCTACACATTGCCCAAGGGTCTTGCCTGAACTGCTGCTGTAGACGTTTAAATAATTGCTCTTGCGCCGTACTATAGGTATTACTGAACCAGCCTTTTTCTTCTGGTTTAGTAACATGCTTCACTTTAGGCTTAATATTAGTTTTCTCAGGACTCGCACACTGCCACTGACCATTCGCTCTATTTCTTTTGCACTGCCAGCCAGATTCGTCCCCTTGAGCAACACTAAATTGCCACAAAGCTGTACTGAAAAAGAACAAAAATATACGAGCTACCATGTACACCATAAACCTAGAAATAAAAAATCAAAAAGCCTACATTAATAGGCAAAATATCATAGAATAACAACCGACCATTTTACCTTACTTTTCCAGCCTCTTTATAAAAGAATGATAACGGCAAGCGACGATAGAGAAAAAGCCATTCTGCACTGGCTAACTACTGACTTACAATTAAATATTACGCAATTCAAACCAGCTTCTAGCGATGCCAGTTTTAGGCGCTATTTTAGAGTACACCAGCAACAAGACTCTTATATCGTCATGGATGCGCCACCAGATAAAGAAGATACCGCACCTTTTATCAAAGTTGCCCAGCTTTTTAGCCAAGCCCAAGTAAATGTACCGCAAATCATCCAGCAAAATACCGAACAAGGATTTTTACTACTCGAAGACTTTGGTTCAGAGTGTTTGTTAGACCGACTCAACGACAATACAGTCGATCATTTATATAAAGATGCACTTACCAGCCTGCTCACTCTACAAACGAATGTAGATATAAAAACCTGCGACTTACCGCAGTATGATGCTGATTTATTACAGCTAGAACTTAACTTATTTTCTGATTGGTTTCTCAATCAACAGTGCAATCTGACATTGAGCGCTGCAGAACAAGCAATGCTAGCAAAGAGCAATGAATTATTAATTGCCTCCGCATTACAACAAACGCAAGTCTGCGTACACCGAGACTATCACTCGCGCAACTTAATGCATATCAGTATTGATAATCCTGGCATTATTGATTTCCAAGATGCCGTTATTGGGCCAATTACTTACGATGCCGTTTCTTTATTAAGAGACTGCTATATCAACTGGTCTGACGCTCAGGTCGAAAGCAGCCTAAAACCTTATTACCAAAATCTTATTCAAGCTCAGTTAATCACTTGTGATTACCCTCAATTCAAACGTGATTTTGATTTAATGGGCATGCAACGTCACTTAAAAGCCATCGGCATTTTTTCTCGACTAAATATTCGAGATGGTAAAAATGGTTATCTTAAAGATATTCCACGGACACTGAATTATGTGATCACTATCAGCGCCAACTATCCCGAGCTACGAGATTTCCATCACTTTTTAGTCAATAAAGTTTTACCCGCGAGCCAACACGCCTTATGAAAGCCATGATTTTAGCGGCAGGACGCGGTGAAAGAATGCGCCCTTTAACTGACCACACGCCCAAACCTTTACTAAAAGCAGCAAACAAGCCTCTTATTGAATACACGATAGAGGCTTTAGTTGCAGCTGGGGTGACTGACATTGTTATTAATCTTGCTCACTTAGGCGATCAACTAAAAACTTATTTAGGCGATGGATCACAATATCAAGCGCATATCCAATACTCTAACGAAGGAGACACTGGCCTAGAAACAGCAGGCGGGATTAAAAATGCACTACCTTTGCTGGGCGATTCACCTTTTCTGGTGATAAACGGCGATATTTACTGCGATTTTCCTTTGCAAACTCTAGTTAACAAATCATTCGATTTAGCGCATTTAGTTCTAACCAACAATCCTAAGCATAACCCTAAGGGTGATTTTTCGCTGCATAATTCATCAACCCTCTCCCCTGAAGGCGAAGAAAAATTTACCTTTAGTGGCATAGGAATTTATCATCCCGATTTATTTGCTGAGATTGAACCTGGCAAATCTGCGCTTGCCCCTTTATTAAAAAAAGCCATGAAAAATCAACGTATCAGCGGCGAGCACTATGCGGGATTTTGGATGGATATAGGTACGCCGAAACGCTTAGAAGACTTAAGTCACTTCCTAGCGAACAGTACCTTAAATAAAAACAGCTAAGATGGGCTTTATTTATCGCCGCTCAATATTAACCTTGCTTTCTATTAGCACTTTTTTAGCGCTATGGCATGGACTTGCCTGGTATTTAAATGCCGAAACCTTACCCTCACCTTTTACAGTCGCTAAGGTATTAATGGCGGAAATACAATCCGGACAATTAACACACCATTTAAGCAAAACTCTATACCGTCTATCTATTAGCTTTAGCATCGCGATGTTACTGGGCTGCGCCATTGGCATACTCTTAGGTAGGCACAAAAAACTGGATCATTTCCTTGATAACTGGCTGGTTATTTTTCTCAACATTCCCGCCTTAGTCACCATTATTTTATGTTACGTCTGGTTTGGATTAACAGAAACCGCAGCGATTCTTGCTGTTGTGATTAACAAACTGCCAAATGTGATTGTCACTATCCGCGAAGGCACGCGCGCCTTAGATACTGAATTATTGGACATGGCAAAATGTTACCGCTTTAGTAAAAGTAAAACATTACGCCATGTTATTTGGCCACAACTACACCCTTTCGTGATGGCGGCAACACGCTCAGGACTGGCTTTAATTTGGAAAATTGTTTTAGTCGTTGAAATGCTCGGACGCAGTGATGGTATGGGCTATCAGCTCCATTTATTTTTCCAGCTCTTTGATGTAGCTAGCATATTGGCCTACACCGTTGCTTTTGTTACTTTGATTCAAGGAATTGAATTGCTTATACTCAAACCACTAGATAAACATGCACAAAGGTGGCGTCGATGAATGATTTAACTATAAACATTACCGATAAATCGTATCTAAACTCGACCGAAAAAACCAGTAAACAAGTCATCAAGGATTTACAGCTTAACTTAGCTAACAACGAATTTGTTTGCTTGGTAGGGCCATCAGGCTGCGGAAAAACCACGTTACTTAATATCCTAGCCGGGCTAGATACAACATTTATCGGAAACATCTCGCTGAATGAAAACCATAAAGCCCCCAAAGTCGGCTACGTTTTTCAAAATCCCAGACTATTACCCTGGCGAACCGTACAAGAGAACATCGAATTAGCTTCTGAAGAAAAAATAGAAACTTTAGATTTTTTACTAGAAAGTATGGGCTTAGCAACAGAAAAAGATACTTTCCCCGCACATTTGTCGTTAGGCATGAGTCGTCGCGTTGCGATTATTAGAGCTTTTGCCATAAACCCAGATTTATTACTTATGGACGAGCCTTTTGTATCACTTGATCCGCCCACCGCCCGCCAAGCTCAACAACTATTGATTGATTTATGGTCTAAACGGCCGCATAAGATTCTCTTTGTCACTCATGACTTACGCGAAGCCATTACCTTAGCGGATCGTTTAATTTTTTTGAACAGCAACCCTATGTCAGTTATCACTGAGATTCCTGTTTCTATTCCTAGAAAAGAAAGACTAGATGAAACAAAAGTCGAGCAATTTAGACAGCAGTTATTTATTGATTATCCGGAAATAACTGCGTTATTATAGCGACTCAGCTGCACCACACTTATAACAACACACGGAGAACGAGGTTATATGAAATCATCACTTATTATCGGCATTTTTACTGCCGCGATTACAGTCATCCCAAGCATCAGCTCAGCAAATAAAGATGACAATAAATACCCTGCTGCAAATTTCCAGCCTAAAGTTATTTACCTAGATAAAGAAGCAACAAAAGCACCCGCTAAATTTGTCGGCGAAAAATCTGTGTTTGACCCAAGATATCCTGCCGCAAACTTTGAACCTAAAGTGATTTACCCTTAGTAACTGTTCACAGACCCTCATAAAAACATCGTCATTCCCGAAATGTTTAATCGGGAGTCCATGCTGGGTATAGATTCCTGCTAGCAGCATGCAGGAATGACAGGGTATTTTGATATTTTCTAGGGGGATCTGAACGGTTACTATCCTTAAGTCACGCTGAGTTTAACGTTTACAAGATTTTAACCACAGAGAACACAGAGAAAGTTGCTCTTCCCTATGCACTCTGGGTTAAAATATTTCTTTAGACTTTATATTTAACACTAAAACCAGCTACCTCACTGCTCCAATCAAAGTATCAAACAAAGTACTTGCAGTAGAAATGGCTTGAGCTGCCGCCTGGTACGACTGCTGAAATTTAATTAAATTCGCAGCTTCTTCATCTAAGTTCACACCAGAAAGATTTTCTCGCGCTTCAGTGGCTCTATTTAATAAAGATTGTTGCGCACTTGCACTAATATTTGCTGCATGAGTCAAGCCGCCGACTTTAGAAACAATCTGACCATAAGACTCTTGGAAACTGGCGGTTCCGCCAAACATCCCAGAGCTATTTGCCAAATTAGCCAAGCTTAAGGCATTACGATTATCACCTTGCATAGGGCCAGCAATTACAGTCACCCCATCCGCATCCAAATTAGTAGCCGCTGCAATTTTTCGTGAATCGGTAATATTCATCGCCAAATTACTAGCTGCTTGATAGGTAGGACGGATAAAGAACTGATCACCAGCTGCCATAGATCCAGCCGTTATTGTTAAACTAATACCTGGTAACTTATCAGTTACGCTAGTCGGCATTAATTCTCCTGTCGCTCCTAACGTTAAATTAATAGGAGTGCTTTCATCATTCAATCGCTTTAATGTATACCCCGAACCAGCTGGATCATCAAAAGCTAACAAATAATCACTGGTATCTAAATTGGCACTATCCGCACCGACGGTGCTAAATTTTGCGTTTAGTGTTGCCGCACTTGGGCTAGTAGAAACATCAATTGCAGGAACTTCAACGCCATTAAATTTGAAAAAATCGACACCTAAATTACCATCTAAATCAAATCCACCACCAATTGGGTTCCCTAAAGTATCTACCTGCCCTCTATGTATCGCATTAAATTCCATTGCAACTCCTGCTGCAACCGCGCCTAATTTCTGCTGAGCTGGGTCAAGTATTTCCGCTCTAAATCGCAAAGTTCCTGCAATCTTACCGCCTTTGATTCGGTCAGTAATAACTTGCTCCTGTCCCCTGATGTCAGTAAAGGTAACGTCCAAGCGAGTTGGGTCGAAATCATTGGCTTTAACCCCCAGAGTAGATGCGAGACCATCCATCACCAAAGGCAAACCATTACTCATCAGCACACTGACCATGCCGCTTGTTTGCGGTATAACCGAGAGATCGACTAAATCTGCTAATTTATTTAATATATTGTCCCGTTCATCCAATAAATCATTCGGCTGCTGCTGGCCATTCGCCCGGCCAATATCAGCGGCAATTCTTTTATTTAAATCTGCGATTGCGGAAGTATAAGAATTTACTGTTTCAGTCATACTCTTTAAATCAGAATTCACCTGACCTTTAAGCTCTTCAAAACGATTACTAATAACTCCAAAACGATGCGTTAAACTCTCCCCCTCTATTAACATCACTTCACGCGCAGCAATTGAACTCGGGTCATTAGCCACATCATTCACAGAATTAAAAAAGCTTTGAATAGCCGGATCCATTCCCGTACTTGGGTCAGCTAATAAATTATCTATTTGCGCGGCATAACTTTTAAAGCTATCCACCTCACCAAAAGCGGACGTACTGGAGCGCAACTGGCCACTAATAAACTGATCATAACTGCGTGTAATATTGGTAACTTCAACGCCCGTACCAATATAACCACTACCCGTATATTGAGATGATTTTGCTACCGATTCGACCCGCTGGCGACTAAAACCTTCGGTATTAACATTGGCAATATTATGGCTGGTTGTTTCTATTGAGCGCTGAAATGCCATTAAACCCGAAACAGCTGTACTTAAAATTCCATTGGCCATGTTCTACTCCTTCGCATCCGCGACCACTACATCAGGTCGCTGTAAACCAGAAAACACATCATCATGGTAAATACGCATGACTTTATTTGCATAGGCAGGATCAGTTGCATAGCCTGCTGATTGTAATTCATGCATATACTGTTCCGCTTTCTCAGTATGCTGCAATGCTTGTTGATAGCGTGGATTCTCTTTTATAAAGCGCACATAATCATTAAAGCTATCTTGATAACTCTCATAAGCTCTGAATTGTGCTTTTTCTTGCTTAGCAATACCACCTTCAAACTCCAAGGTATTCTTAGTTGCTTGCTTACCTGACCAATCTTTATGCGTTTTGATATTAAATAAATTAAAACTACTATTGCCATCTGCCATTTTTATGACGCTTTTTCCCCAGCCTGTTTCCAAGGCTGCTTGCGCCAATAAAGCTTTAGCTTCAACGCCTAATTCTTGTGCCGCTTGTTCAGCTGGTGCACTTAATATGCGTACAAAGTCTTCTTTAGAATTGATCTGTTCAGCACTTATTTTTTCAGCATGCTCTAATGATTGCATCGCTTTGACCGGCTCATTAATATCGACTGGTCGCGCCCTATATTCATTAATACCTAATATATTCACTGGATTATACTTTTTAGGACTTAATTGCTCTTCAATAACAGCGGCTAAACCAACCCCTGGGTCTCCTGATAACTGCACAGAAAGTTGCTGATCATGCATATCTTGAAAAAACTTACTTTGGTCATTATCCATAATGCCACCATCAGTCAGCTTAGCTGCACGCATGCTTTTTAACACCATACCCAAAAATATCGACTCGAATTGCTTGGCAACTTCTTTAATCGCTTCAGGTGTTTTCTGTTTTGCTTCTACTCTTAACTTAGCAAGCCCGTTAAAGTCAGTATAAACATCCGCAGAATTAACATTACTTAGCATAACGCACTCCCTTTAAATAATGATCAGCTCAGCTCTTAAAGCCCCAGCTGATTTCAAAGCTTCTAAAATAGCCACTAAATCACTAGGAGAAGCACCTACGTTATTCACTGCACGTATGATTTCATCTAATGATACGCCCGGATTAAACATAAACATGCGATTATTCTCTTCCGTAATACCCACCTCAGACTCAGATGTAACCACTGTTCTTCCAGCTGCATCACCAAAGACAGCAGGATTAGGCTGGCTGACTTGAAGGTTTTCGCTCACTGTCACGGTTAACGATCCATGCGATACCGCCACAGGCTGAACTCGAACCATATTATTAATAACCACTGTACCCGTTCTTGAATTAATGATAATTCTAGCGGGTGCATCATCTGGATTAACCATAATATTTTCGACCATTGAAGCAAAGGTAACTCGCTGACCAACATCTACAGGTGCACTGACTCTCACAGAAGCCGCATCTGTCGCTTTAGCTGTTCCCTCACCTAATAAACGGTTAATTGCCTGAACCATACGACTGGCTGTTGTAAAATCTGCATTATGCAAACTAAAAGTAATGCTATGACCATCAGCAAAGGGACTAGGCACGCTACGCTCCACAGTCGCGCCATTAGCAATTCGGCCAACGGAGGGATTATTAACGGTAATACTTGAGCCATCTTGCCCCGAAGCCGATAAGCCTCCAACGACTAAATTACCTTGAGCAATGGCATAAACTTGTCCATCTATCCCTTTTAAAGGCGACATTAATAATGTACCTCCACGCAAACTTTTCGCATCACCCATAGAAGAGACAGTGACATCAATAGTTTGACCAGGCTTCGCAAAAGCGGGTAAATTTGCACTTATAGCAACCGCTGCAACATTCTTTACTTTAGGGTCTATGCCAGCGGGGAAGTTAGCCCCTAATTGATTCAACATAGCCTGTACCGACTGCCCTGTAAACCTTGTTTTATCCCCAGTTTTATTTAAACCGACCACCAAGCCATAACCCACCAATTGGTTACTTCTAACTCCATCTATATCTGACAAATCTTTAATGCGTTCCGCAAAAGCAGAACAGATATTCACAAGGAGTAAAAAACTAAACAGCATGATATTTATACTTATTTTGTTCATGTCAAACTCCTATTAAAAAGGAAATAACCAAGAAAAAAAGCCTCTACTGAGCCATCCCATACGACTAGCATCAGCAATAGCACCATCACCGGTATACATAATCGTGGCATCAGCAAGCTGACTAGAGGATATTGTATTTGCAGCACTAATATCGACAGGCCGAATAATGCCAGATAGCCTTAAATATTCGTTGCCTTGATTGAGGGATACTCGCTTTTCCCCACGTACTTTTAAATATCCATTAGGCAAAACTTCAACTACACTGACGGTAATACTTCCGCTTAGGCTATTACTTTGATTAGCGTTCCCATTACCTAAAGCGTTTCGCGTAGCCGAGATTTCATTCGTTAATGCATCTCCCAATACAATGCTTGGATCCATACCATAAAGCTTAGGCACGGTAATGCTCACATCAAGATCTTTATTAATATTAATATCGGCTGATTTTTTTGCCTGAGTTCTTTCCTCTAAATTAATAGTCAGAATATCTCCTACCCGACGCGCTATCTGGGATTCAAATAGGCGCATATCATAATTTTCCTGATAAATCGAACCCGTTTTTTGAATAGTCGGTCTTAATGATTCAGGGCTTACTGGAGCAAAGTCAGGATCACGGTCTGGCAGTGTTTCACACCCGGTGAGTAGAAAAGCTGCTAATAAAATACTTATTTTTAATAATTTCATCACCTTACCCAGCCTTAAAGCTGTTGCGTAACATAGGAAAGCATCTCATCCGTGGTCGAAATTGCCTTTGAATTCATCTCATAAGCACGCTGCGTTTCAATCATATTGACCAGTTCTTCGACAACATTCACATTCGATGTTTCTAATGAACCTTGATTCAAAATTCCAAGTTCATTATCACCCGGCGAACCAATAGTAGGTGTCCCACTCGCAACTGACTCTCTATATAAATTGTGCCCAATAGGCTCTAAACCCGCTGGATTAATAAAGCTAGCTATTTCAATCTGCCCCACTTGAGCCGGTGTCGGGTTGCCTGGTTCCAATACTGTAACCACACCATCCATACCGATGGTAATGCTAATCGCATCCTCAGGAATGGTAATAGCTGGCTCCACAGGAATACCACTCGAATTCACCATCAGCCCATTGGAATCTAACTTAAATGAACCATCACGCGTATAATTAATATCTCCGTTAGGCAGCTGAATTTGTAAATAGCCACGCCCCTGTATAGAGACATCTAAAGAATTTTCTGTTTGTACAATATTACCTTGAGTATGCAGCTTTTCTGTTGCAACAATTCTAACACCCGTACCCAGCTGTAAACCGGTGGGTAATTCTGTATCTTGCGAGGAATTTGCTCCGACTTGACGTACATTTTGATACAACAAATCTTCAAAGATGGGTCTAGATTTTTTAAAGCCTATTGTATTTACGTTAGCTAGGTTATTGGAAATAACTGCCATTCGTGTTTGCTGGGCATCCAAACCTGATTTTGCCACCCATAATGCTCTTTCAGTCATGATAAGCTCCTATTATTTGACGCTTACCTAGATACAAGCATTTTGTATGCCATAAGGAGTTGATAATAGAATCAACCGACATGACTAATGACGGCATCTTTTTCTTATAAACCCACATATTAAAAGTCGTAGTTTATGAAAACTCTCGTCATTCCCGAAGTTTACCCAGCCAAGCGTGGGCACAAGCTTTAACAGTAATCTAAACATCATCAATAGATTCCTGCTAAGGAATAAAAATTCAATAGTACCCGAAAGCACAGCCAGTCCTTCAAGGACTGGCAGTGCTTCATAACCTAAAGTTTCGGGCTTTATTTAATGTGAATTCCTAAAAGCATAGAATGACAAATACGAAAAGAGTATTAACTAAAAACTACACATTTCAAAGTGGAT
>CBDVDU010000063.1:0-10959 GCA_965372825.1 uncultured Gammaproteobacteria bacterium
AAGCTACCGAGAGTTCAGGGTGCTGATTTTCCAATAAGACTGGGGCTTTATTACTCCATGAACTGATTAAGGCTTGAGTACGCTGGCTAATCGGCTGACTGCGAAATACCCCGCCATTTAATAACAGGGCATCGGGGACAATAGTGTTATTACCTAGCGCTTCTTGTGCTGCGTGGCGATGGGTGTTTAAAAACGCGGCAATATGTTTACTGATTGCGGGTTCTGCTGCATAGGGCAAGCCAAACTCAACCACGCCACTGCGTTTTTTATCAGGTAATTCATTGAGTTTAGATAATGGAAAGAAGCCATCTAAAGCAATATTTTTAACTTCTTCGCGCGTTAAACTAACTGAGCGTGTACCGCCAATCAACTTAGAGCCACCACCTAATAAAGTGACATTGAGTTGTTCGGGCGCATCTTCGGCTAACAAACGTTCTTTTGCGATGCGGCATTGTTCTAATAAATGCGATAAATTGGCTGCTGAGAGTTTTTTATTATCGGTATTAAGTCGTGATTCGGCTAAATGCGCTAAGGCAAGGTCGATATTATCGCCACCAAGCATTAAATGATCGCCTACGCCTATGCGTGATAATTTAGGTTCGTCTTCAGTGGCTTCAATTTTGATTAAGGTTAAGTCCGTCGTGCCACCGCCGACATCACAAACTAATAACAGTTTTATGTCATCTAAAGTCGTTTTAAGTTGATCGTGATGGCGGCGCAACCAGTCATAACAAACGGCTTGTGGCTCTTCCAAGAGGTGAATTTTTTTAAATCCTGCGCTATGTGCAGCTTCTAGTGTCAGTGAGCGCGCGCCTTCATCAAATGAGGCGGGTACGGTAATAACAATATGCTGATTTTCGAGTAAAGCATTAGGGAATTTATGATTCCAAACTTGGCGAACATGCTTTAAATAACTGGCACTGGCATCTAGCGGGGAGATTTTTTCCACTTCATCGGGGCTTCCCCACGGCAAAATGGCGGCAGTATGATCAATGGAAGGATGAGATAACCAACTCTTTGCACTACTGACAAAGCGGCCCTGAGTTTTTGCGCTTAATACACGTGCTGCTTGACCAATAACCGCTTGTTCACCTGAAGGAGAAAAAGCCATATCAGCATCAGAAAGCTCGCCTTTAGCGGGGTGATAACGTACTGAGGGTAGGAGAGGGCGGGAAGCAACTTCTCCAGGAGCGACCAATTGTTCTATTTCAAAAATTTGGATTGGCGCATTTTTTTGCTGGATTTTGGCGTAAGCCACTACAGTATGAGTAGTGCCTAAGTCTATGCCTATGTGGTACTGTGCGGATTTATTGTTCACGATAGTCTATGGAGTATTTCGTAGGTCGGGTTAGATTTTTATTGCGGAGCAAGAAAAACGTAACCCGACAAAATGCTTGCAGGAAATATTGTTTTTTGCGTTGCATTTGCAAGTTGTAATCTACGTTGTTAGTTATTTAATTTGAGAACGCAGGGATTGATGCTGATGGAGCTTTTCCATAGTATTCAAAAACATCATTTAGCTCTGCTTCAGCTACTTTACATACTTGAGTACAGCCGGCCGTTGATTTTAGTCGGCTTTGTAACAACTCAGTCGGGTAGGGCATGGCTTTATAGCCCGCTAATATTCAACAGTGGTGTTAAATGCGGGCTAAAGCCACGCCCTACAGAGAAATACGTGGGCTGCCAAGAGTAGCATTATTACTTTATCTATTGGCGTTATTTCGTGCTCAATCCTGAGCTACTCATCACCTGCACGCACATCAAACTCAATTTTCCAATGATTGTCATCTTTACTTGAAACTGCCTGTAACTCCAATGTCCCCACTTCGGTTACTGAAGCACAGAGGTAGACAGAAACCACTTCACCGGCTTTACGATTTTCTTCTGGTAAGGTGATTTCAATTTCATCTAGCTCTTCTAATTCCTCATCCGTCCAATAATCTAAGCGTGTACCGACAGTATCTTCGCGGCGTGTCTTAGAGCCAAAGAAACGGAAGCGTACTGGCTCACCGACGACCAAGCCAAATTCTTCTTCCAATAAATCTGTCTCTGTGCCTTCTTCCATGCCAAAAGGTGCAATACATAAGGCTTGCAGTTCTGGTGGCATACCAGGAACGGCAGGCATAGCACTTTCAATACCCACATAATAAGAAGCAGCGGTACCGCCTTTGATACGTACGCCTTTACCTTTACGTACAAAGCCATAATAAGCTGCACCACGCGCGACGGCTAAATCTAAATCTATGCCGGTTAATAAACGAGCTTCGGGGGCTTGTTCAGTGCGCAACCAAGAATTAAGTACATCCATTAAGCGATCAGAAAAGCGTGTCGCTTTTAATACCCCGCCATTGAATAACACGGCAGTTGGATGAATGAAGCTTGCATTTTCTGGAAGAGATACACCATTTAAGTCGTCAACTGCATTCAGTTGACGCGTTAAAAAGGCGGCCAAATGGCGGGTAATACCAGCATCTTGCGCATAAGGTAAGCCGGTTGTTCTTAAACCTGAGCGAGCGCGACTAACAGGATGTTCATTGCTAGAAATTTCTGGTAGGAAGCCTTGCAGTAAGACGCTGTTTACTTCATCGCGCGTTAATTCTGTGCGTAAAGTGCCACCAATTAATGAAGAGCCACGATTCGGTACAACGATAGGAATATTATCCGCGTCATTGTCGCTAAGGATTTTTTCTTTAGCATCACGGCAAGCGTGAGTGAGTGCTTGAACTTGCCAAGGCTCTAAACGTTTACTGTCTTTTTCTAATTTAGCTTTTAGCGTGTAGGCCAAAGCTAAATCCATATTATCACCACCTAGTAAGATGTGATCACCCACTGCAATACGCGTTAGGCTTAAGTTTCCAGCTTCTTCTGTAACAGCAATTAAGGATAAATCGGTCGTACCACCACCGACATCAATGACTAAAATAATATCGCCAACAGTGGCGTGATTACGCCAGTCACCGTGACTTTTTTCAATCCAGCTGTACAAAGCCGCTTGCGGTTCCTCTAAGAGAATTGCATTTTGTAAGCCGACAGAGCGAGCAGCTTCAGCAGTTAATTCACGAGCGGCAGGATCAAATGACGCGGGCACTGTAATCGTGACTTCTTGTTCAGCGAAGGGAGTGTTTGGGTGTTGTTGATTCCATGCATCACAAAGATGCTGTAAATAAGCAACACTGGCCTGATAAGGTGAAACACGTGTGACTTCTTCAGGGGCTTCAGTTGGCAGAATTGGTGATTTACAATCAACACCGGCATGGCACAACCAGCTTTTTGCGCTGGAAACTAAACGAATGGGTGTTTTTGAGCCCAAAGTACGTGCGATTTCACCCACTAAATAGTCGGGTTTTGATGTCCAAGGTAAAGCCGTATCGCCTTCGTTTATTTCTGCTTCATGGGCTTGGTATAAAAACGAGGGTAATTGTGCTTTATCTTCAATCGTACCTGGAGCAGTGAGCTGTGGAATCTGTAAAACCTGATGCACTCTTTCATCAGCATCAAGATCGGAAATATCTACATAGGATAAAACGCAGTGTGTTGTTCCTAAGTCGATGCCGATGGAAAAATGTGTGCCTGCACTTTCTGGTACAGGTGCAGAGTTTTGTTCTATAGGCTCGGGCGTTTCGGTACTGTCCGTTCCATTTTCTGATGCTGTATTAAAGTCAGTTATAGTTTCTGTTTCTAAATCGGCTGATGGGTTATCTTGTGTTGGCTGACTTGTATTGAATAGACCTTTCATAGTTCAACCTCTGCTGCAGCGATAATATTTGCATTATGGCCTTGAGTTAATTTTGGTAACTTAATGTCAGTCACCTGCCAGCCTTTATGGACTAAAGTACCGGTAAAAGGCGCTTCGCCAACGATATTACCTGTTAAACGCACTTCAGCGGCATTAAAACCTTTATTTAGAGTGATTTTGCTGCCTTCTTGTTCGGTGCGTACTGTTGTTAAAGTGAAATGCTCATTGAGTGCTTTGTTACAGCCAGTATGAACAACACGTGCTGCAGCACCAATTTCTTCGTCACTATATGCGTTAACATCTTCTTTAATAAAGTCGATAAAACGTGCTTCAGTTTGTAGTAAGTTTAAAAGTTGTAATGCAGCATCGGGTGTTGCTTCTTTTAAAACGATAGGTTCTGGAGCAGGCTGCTGTATTATTTTTTCAACTTCTACGATTTTCTCTACTTCAACAATTTTTTCCACGATTTTAACTTCTGGCTCGCGTTTAGGTATTTTTGTTGAAATGGCTTGTTCTTTATTATCTGTTGTTTTTTGTTCAGGTTTTTTAGATTTGCGTATAGCGCTAATTAATAGCACAAATAAGAGAATGATAACCGTAAGTGCCAGACCAAAAACAGTCGCTGCTAAGTAAGCATGAATGGCATCAAAAGTGGTCGGTATAAGATCTAAATCTATTTTAAATTGTGTGTTCATAAGTTTTGTGTATTTTCGTATTCTGTGGGAGTGGCTTTAGCCAAGGTTTCGCGACTAAAGTCGCTCCCACACTATTTGATAATGACTTTTTATTTAATTGTGGTTTCTTTGTGGTATCAGTATTACTGAGTTGCACCTGATTTACGTGCTGCTTCAGAAAATATTAATGATTTTAGTATTTTTCGTGTCATATCTATACGCGTTTTTTTGAGATAGCGATCAGCAACAATGCCAGGTACGCCACTATTAGTAAAAGTAGAGCGAATTTTTGACAGTTCTTTTTCGCATTGTTTCATAACGGCATCGGTTGCAACACGAGAATCAATTTTTTGATAGCCTTGCTTTTGAGCTTCTTTATAAATGCATTGAGTGTAGTTATATTTATCTGTTTGTACTTGATTTATAGTTGCTTCAGAAAGCGTGGAGCCGTTCCATGTTTCACCTGAGGGCTTTGTATTTTCTGCTGCTAGGGCAGGAAATGATAGTACGCAGAGTGCGAACAAGAGTGCTTTTTTCATATGTGTGTTGTGCTTAAAGTGAATCTGAGTCTTGATTTTACGCGAATGTCGAGTAATGAACAATTGCCCAGATGTTTATGCGTTATTTACCCATATAATCGTCACGGGTTTAGGGGTAAAAAACAAGAGTTAAGCACAGAGAGTATTAGTATTTTTCTATGTTTTCTGGGCTATTATTTTAACACGGGACATATTGAAAACTGTAGGGCGCGGCTTCAGCCCGCCTTTAGAGTGCGTGCATGGTATTTGGCGGGCTAAAGCCACGCTTGTATATAGAATATCCCGTCTTAAGTTCATAGCCGTTTTCTGTGCTACAACTACTTTTAAATGACGTTTTTTTTCAGGACTTTAGAATTACGCAAATGATTGTAATTTTCTTGTAAGGCGTGCGGCAGTTCGTTGAAGTGACTTTCTTGAAAATCACGCTCTTTAAACCAGTGCATGGTTTGTGTAGAGAGTGCGAACAATTGCTGTAGGGAGCTTTGTTTGGCTTTGATGAGTAACTGTTCTAACAGTTGATTGCCGCGGGCCGCTTTGCGATAGTCGGGATGTATGGCCATACAGGCAATTAAGCCGGCATGGCTGTTGGTTATTTTGTGTAATGCGGTACAGCCAATAATTAAACCATCTCGCTCGATAACGATATAGTCATTAATATTGATTTCTAAATGTTCTTCGGAGCGAGCAACCAACAAGCCTTGTTGTTCTAGCGGGGTTATTAATTCAAGAATACCCGGAATATCATTTAAAGTAGCAGAGCGTATTGATTCAAATTCTGTGGAACTAATTAAAGTACCAACGCCATCGCGACTAAACAATTCTGTCAGTAATGCACCGTCAACTTTTCTATTTAAAATATGCACGCGAGCAACGCCGGATTTACAGCCTTGAATGGCTGATTGTAATGCATGTTTTGTGCTGAATTTGAGCTGTGGCTCGTGATCAATAAAATTTTGTGTTTCCGCTGTCGTCATTTGGGCAATCAATTGTCCAGATTCGGTTGAGTGACAGCTTTGTTCGGTCATCAAAATAAGCTTTTCTGCTTGCAAGGCAATGGCAACATCGGTGGCAAGCTGTTCGGCTGATAAATTAAATAAATCACCACTGGGCGAATAACCAACTGGCGAGATAAGCACGACGTGACCTAAATCTAGTTGCTGCTGAATTGCAGCATTGTCTACGCGTCTTACTTTACCGGTATATTGCAAATCAACGCCATTAATAATGCCTTGAGGCTGAGCGGTCACAAAGTTCCCCGAAATGACACGAATTTTTGCACCGGACATAGGTGAATTTGCAACACCCAAAGAGAGCAAGGATTCAATTTCTACGCGGACTAAACCAGCCGCTTCTTTAACGCATTGCAGAGCATTGGCATCGGTAATACGCAGTTGTTCATGAAATATTGAGGGTAGATTTTGTTTTTTTAACCGTAGATCGATTTGTGGCCGAATACCATGCACTAAAACTAAACGTATGCCTAAGCTGTTTAATAAGGCAAAGTCATGTACAAGATTATTTAAGCTGGCATCTAAAATGGCTTCACCACCAAAATAGATAACAAAAGTCCGGTTGCGATGCGCGTGGATATAAGGGGAGGAGTCCCGAAACCAGTTAACGAAGGAATTAGTAAGTTTCAATGTGTTGAATAGTGAAATTGAATAAAATTTGTAGCGTTATGTTACATGAGAGATAAAGGGAATGCATATAAAAATGTGGAGTTAGATGCCCCACATCATTATAAATAACACCTAATCCAGCAGTCTTATACTTGTTATGATTTATATCTCAATACGTACCCCAGCAGTAAAACCATTACTATTTACATTATTGTATCCAAGCAAAGCTTGTTAATTAAAAAATAATTGCGTTCCACCCTGCAAAACATTGGAAAATCCGAACCCTAGAGTCGCATAATCACGATCAGGGTTATCAGTTGTCGCCGTTAAAATAGTATTGTTAAAGTCAGCAGTATATCTAGCATTAATAGCTCGACTTTTATTTAGGAATTCATGGTGCCAACCGACATTAAATTGTGGAATGAGTACACCAAAGGAATGACTAAATACATAGGAAAGCTGTACGCCAAGAAGTGACTGTAATGAGTCAAAGTTTTGTTCATCAACGGCTAAATTTAAACCGAAAGCTCCAGTTTCGCTGTAGCTATCGATCTTACCATGGTAGTAATCTACTCGAGCGTAAGGATTTAAATTAAAGGCATCATATTGATAGTTATAGCCTAACCCCAGTCCTGTTGAGTATTGCTCTCCATTTGGGTTAGATGTGGCAATTCGATTTGCTCCACCTGGTGAAGTAGTTGGGTTATTAGATAAAACCACTACACCACGAGTAACATCATAATCACTCCACCCATAAGTGAAATTACCATCTACATAAAAGTCGCCTAGATCATAGGAAGCAAACAAAGATAAGTTGTAAATATCAGCATCGATTCCACCGCCTGAAACATTAATGTTATTTTGGAAGTCAGAGTCAAGATGAGAATAACCGAAAGCGAATCCAGAAACAAAATTATTAGTGAATCTATAATCCACGCCCAGTACAACACCTGCCGAATAAAAGTCAGCAGCATTTTCACGGCTAGAGCTTCCTGTGTCACCAAAACCGCCAACACCATTTACAAATACACTGAAGCGGTTGGATAATAAAGAGTTGCCATCACCATCACCGCCGCTTCCTCCTAGTCCTTGGCTTAATTTATGTATGTCAAAGAGGTGGTTGTTAATTTCAGCTACCTGACCTGATAATGTACTCATAGAAATCCGTGAGGGAGTTCCCATTTCTTCGGTAGCTACATTTTGCAGGGCACTACCAAATTCAGCGCTGTCAAGTCCCAAGCTAAGGCTAGTATCGCCACTTTCGCCACTTGGATCTTGGATTTCATTGCTCGTGCTGATCATGGCACTACACTGATTAAATAAGTCTTGTTCGCCAGTCTCTGGGGTGGGGGTAATGCTATTATTTGGAGATAGGCCAATACAGAGTGTTTGAATGGCATCGCCGGTTATTGATTGAAGTTCAGTTAGTCCTGGGGTGTCCGCAATATTGGAAGCGCTTGCCGTGGCGGGGAGACTTATTCCTCCAAATAGAGCAATTGAAATAAGTAGACTTTGGTTGCTTTTATAATTTATTTTTCTTATTTGAACCATTTCTAATCTCCAAATTATTTAAATACAGAGTGGCTTGAATATGTTCACTTCAAGATGATTCAATACTAGGCTCTATTATTATGACGGTCAACAAGCCATTGTTTTTGTTAATATTAAAATATTTGAGTATGGTGAATACATAATATTTTTTATTTTAAAAAGCAATTAAACCGTTTTAATATTAATGTTATTTGATTTGTTAGCTATTCTGAAGTAACCGTTCACAGACCCTCATAAAAACATCGTCATTCCCGAAGTGTTTAATCGGGAATCCATGCTGAGTATAGACTCCTGCTAGCAGCATGCAGGAATGATGGGGTATTTTGATATTTTCTAGGGGGGATCTGAGCGGTTACATTCTGAATACATGAAATTTTTCAGAAATCATCTATTTAGATGAGGTACATATTCTTCAGGGTAGGTGCTTTTATGGGTGACTTGTATCAATTGTATCGAGGATTGATTGCCAGTACTTATTCCAGCAACAGTGTGCTTGGTTTTCAAAAATTAATAAATTTGCTGCCTCTTGCTGAATAATATAAGACTTTATGATAGCACTAGGAACATTTTTATCTTGTCCGCCTGAAATATGTAACTGCTTAATAGCAGGCTTGAGTTTCGGTTGATTGATAGGATTTAATGAGCCGCTTAAAGGGCTGTAGCCATGTAAATTACTCCAAGTATCAATATCTAAATTAGCGGTAATAGTCACGACTTGTTGGGTATTTGAAAAATAAGGTGCAAGTAACACAGCGAGAGTTCCGCCACCGCTATAACCAATAAATGTGATCTGTTTAAACTGGGGGTGTTGAGTTAGCCAGATAGCTAAAGCTTGTGCCATTGACTCTACAATCTCTGGAGCATAACGGTGCGACGTCCAATAACGAAAGTGACAATTAGCTGTTGAGTGTAAGCCGTAATAACAAGGTCTTCCGAGTAAAATAGCAGGCGATTTATCCAAACTCATTAATTCAAGAATTTGAGGGTTTCTTGGGCTGGGGTCTTTGGCTATCCAGCGATTACGAAGCCACGGTGTGCCATCGCCATCTAAATAAATATGGAGTCTTTGTGCTACAGGGATGTCGCTAATATTATTACTGTAAATAATATGTTCAAACAGTGGAGTGTTGATCTTGGTGGCTTTGAACTGATGCTCAATAGCTGTGTTATGAAAGTTGGCAGAGGGTGTTGTGCAGGCAGTGATATTGATTATTGCGCTGAGTAACAGAACTTGTAGCCGACTTTTATGAATTGATTGAATAAGAGATAAAGCCATAGAGACGGGCTTATAAAAACCGTAAGTTTTATATAAGCCCGTTTTTTTCATAGTATCAATACATGCGTTTAATTATCTGTCACTGCGCCTTCAGAAGCAGAGCTCACTAACTTAGCGTATTTTGCTAACACGCCGCGAGTGTATTTAGGTGCAGGTTGCTGCCATTTAGCTAAACGCGCGGTAATCTCTGCATCATCTACATGTAAAGTTAGGTTTCTAGTTTCTGCATCAATGGTGATTTTATCGCCATTTTCAACAATCGCTAAAGTACCACCGACATGCGCTTCTGGAGTGATATGGCCCACTACAAAGCCGTGTGTACCGCCTGAAAAACGACCATCAGTAATCAGAGCGACTTCTTTGCCTAAGCCTTTCCCCATAATGGCGGAAGTTGGGGAAAGCATCTCACGCATACCAGGGCCACCTTTAGGGCCTTCGTAACGAATAACAATCACGTCACCCTTAACGATATCTCCGTTTAAAATACCTTGTAATGCTTGCTCTTCAGCATCAAAAACCTTTGCTGTACCGGTAAAGTGTAAACCTTCTTTACCGGTTATTTTAGCAACTGAACCTTGAGCGGCTAAATTACCGTACAAGATGACTAAGTGACTGTCTTTCTTAATCGGATGATCTAATGGCAAGATCATATCTTGACCAATAGGATAAGGTTTAACATCAGCTAAGTTTTCAGCTAAAGTTTTGCCAGTTACTGTTAAGCAATCGCCATGTAATAAACCACGCTCAAGTAGAATTTTCATTAGCGGTTGAATGCCACCAATTTCAATTAACTCAGCCATTTGGTAACGACCACTAGGCTTTAAATCAGCAACCATAGGCACTTTAGCGCCAATACGTGTGAAATCGTCTAGCTTAATATCAACGTTGGCAGCATTGGCCATAGCGATCATATGTAAAACAGCATTAGTTGAGCCACCTAAAGCAATAATGATGGTAATGGCATTTTCAAATGCCGCTTTGGTCATAATATCGCTAGGTTTAATGTCGTTTTTAAGTAATTCTAAAACCGCTGCGCCAGCGCGCTCACAATCTTTGCGCTTTTCATCAGAAACAGCTGTTTGAGCAGAGCTACCTGGTAGACTCATGCCCATTGCTTCAATAGCGGATGCCATAGTGTTTGCTGTGTACATGCCACCACAAGAACCTGCACCAGGAATCGCTTTTTCTTCGATAGCGGCTAATTCAGCGTCATCGATTTGGTTATTGGCGCGTGCACCTACTGCTTCAAATACAGAAACCACATCAAGTTTTTTGTCTTTATGGCAGCCCGGTAAAATTGTGCCGCCGTATACAAAGATAGCAGGGCGGTTAAGGCGTGAAATGGCAATCATGCAGCCAGGCATGTTTTTATCGCAGCCACCGATAGCAACAACGCCATCAAAACCTTGACAACCTGTGACTGTTTCAATCGAATCAGCAATGACCTCACGAGAAACCAGTGAGTATTTCATGCCTTCAGTACCCATAGAGATACCGTCAGAAATGGTAATCGTATTGAAGATGACCGCTTTACCGTTGGCATCATTAACGCCTTGTGCTGCAT
>CBDVDU010000064.1:0-10844 GCA_965372825.1 uncultured Gammaproteobacteria bacterium
TGAATATTGGCGGGCTAAAGCCGCGCCCTACAGTTAGTCTATATTAAGATGCAGACAAATCAATCTCATTACTCGTTTCAGTCAAGGTAATGCTTTGCTCTACTTGCACTAAAACTTTCTGTATGCCCTTGCGTGTTTTTGCATTAATAACTAATGGCGATTTTATTGAGCCTTTGATCATCGGCTGTTCTGCACCCTCTTCATTTTTATGCAAGATAATCATAATGATAAGGTCGTCATCATTACCCTCTAAACCTAGCGTTGCTTCTTCTTCATCCGTTAAGCTAAAGCTATAGTTAATATTAAAATGCGTCGGATGAGCGACTGAAAACAAAACCTCATCGTTATCTAAAGATTGCAACCAAAAAACTATATCGCTACCTTCTTGGTGAAAAAACTTAAAGCGCGTGTCGCTTTCAAAGCCTGGTATTCCATGTGGGAAAGTAATAATAGTATCTGGGTCAACGGCTTGCTCACCCAGTAGTTTTGATTTGATTTCCATGATCGTCCACTACCTTTATTTATTTATGAATAATGTAACTTATCATTATAGAATAGATATTGAAAAATTTTTAAAAAATGGACATTATAAAAAAATATCATGCATAGACTCTTACTTCCCCTCTGCTTTTTACTTCTTAGTTCATTAGTCCAAGCTAATGAATCTCAGACACTTCGCCTAGTTAGCAACCAATGGCCACCTTATGTCGATAGCAGTCTAGCGGAACAGGGTTTAGCGATAGAAATAGTCACTAAAGCTTTGCAAAAAAAAGGTTATCAATCAACTTTAACTATTGATAGTTGGCCACGCGCCTTAGAGGGCGTTGAGATCGGCGTGTTTGATGCTACTTGTGCTATTTGGAAAACGCCGGAACGCGAGCAATACTTATTATTTAGCGATCCCTACCTTAAAAATAAAATTAGTTTTCTGAAAAAGAAAAGCCTCAGTATTAATTATCACCAGCTATCTGACCTGCAAGGTTTTATTATCGGCGTACTACGTGGCTATGCGTATAATGATGAATTCACTCGGTCGCGTGGGCTTATGAAAGTTCCAGAGAATTATGTTATTCAGAATTTGCAAAAACTAAATCAGGGTGCGATAGAGCTTACATTGGGTGATGAGCGGGTTATAAATCATGCATTAAAGCAATACTTGCCTAAACAAATGCATACATTTGAGTTTCTGTCTCCACCTTTAGCTTATAAAGGCCTTTACTTGGCTGTTAGTAAATCCAATAAAAACGCACAAACGATTATTGATGACTTTAATGCTGCGCTTAAAGAAATGCAGCAAGATGGCAGTTATGATCAAATTATCAGTCACTATCAGCACTAATTATGCAAATACATTTAATCACTATCGGGCAAAAAATGCCGAGCTGGGTCAAGCAAGGCTATGATGAATATGCAAAGCGTATGCCGCGTGAATGCGAACTAGTACTCAAAGAAATCCCTGCAGGTAAACGCGGCAAAAACAGTGATGTTAAGCGTATTGTTCGCGATGAAGGCGAAAGAATGCTGGCAGCATTACCTAAAAGCTGCCTTATCGTTACTTTAGATATACCCGGTAAACCTTGGACTACGCCAAACCTATCCGAAGCTATGCGCGGCTGGTTAGATAGTGGACAAGATATTGCCTTATTAATAGGCGGGCCTGAAGGCTTGGCTGATAGCGTTAAGCAAGCGGCTAATCAGTCGTGGAGTTTATCTAAACTAACCCTGCCTCACCCTTTAGTACGCATTGTCGTGGCCGAACAAATTTATCGCGCTTGGAGCATTATCAACAACCACCCTTATCATCGCTAATGACCCCTACTCTTATTTTAGCCTCTGCCTCACCGCGTCGTAGCGAACTGCTCAAACAACTGGATCTAGCCCACTCGATACAAATTGCTGATATTGATGAAACGCCATTAGCCAATGAAAAACCAGCCGACTATGTACAACGTGTTGCCCATGAAAAATCTCTGGCGGTGTATCAACAATGCGCTCAAGGCAGCGTTGTTTTAGCAGCCGATACTTCTGTTGTTTTAGGCGATACCATTATGGGCAAACCCGACAATCTAGCTCATGCGCTGAGCATGTTAAGCAGTTTATCCGGAACGACGCACCAAGTGTATAGTGCCGTATCGCTACGCGGACGTACAGTTCAGCACGTATTAAGTGTTTCTGATGTCACTTTTCGCACGCTTTCTGAGCAAGAAATCATTGACTACTGGCATACCGGCGAACCCGCAGATAAGGCTGGTGCTTATGCGGTGCAGGGTTTAGCCAGTATTTTCATCCAATCTATTCAAGGCAGTTTTTCAGGCATTATGGGCTTGCCGCTCTTTGAAACTGCACAAATTTTATCCAATGAAGGAATAAAGGTTTTCAATGAGTGAAGAAATTTTAATCAATGTCACCCCCTCTGAAACACGCGTTGCTATTGTTGAAAATGGCGTGCTGCAAGAAATTATTATTGAACGATCTCAGCAACTGGGTTTAGTTGGCAATATCTATAAAGGCGTTGTTTGTCGAGTATTACCCGGTATGCAAGCTGCTTTTGTTGAAATTGGCTTGGATCGCGCTGCTTTTCTACACCTTTCCGACTTATCTAGCCAAGAACTAGAACAGAAAGGCTCGGAAAATATCGAGCATTACCTAATAGAAAATCAACAAATTATCGTGCAAATTGCTAAAGATCCCATTGGCAGCAAAGGTGCGCGTTTAACCACAGAAATCTCCATCCCTTCGCGTTATCAGGTTTATATGCCCTACTCTTTAAAGGGCGGCGTATCTCAACGCATCGAATGCGATGAAGAACGATTGCGCTTGCGTGCTTTTCAAGAGGCCTTTCAAGAAGAGCATAAATCCGGTGCATTTATTGCCCGTACAGCTGCCGAGTGTATTGATGAGGCTGTTTTAGAGTCAGATATGTTATTTCTCTTACAACTATGGAACTCTGTTCAAGAAAAAATAGCATCGGCTGAACCGCGCTCACTTATTCATTATGACTTACCTTTAAGTATCCGAACTTTACGTGATTTATACACCGATACCATTGAAAAAGTAAAAGTCGATTCACGCAAAACACATCAACGCTTAATCGAATTTGCCACAGAATTTGTACCCGATATCGTGCCTATTATTGAGCATTACACGCGCGATCGACCCTTGTTTGATATGTATAATATAGAAGAAGAAATCGAAAAGGCTCTGGATCGTAAAGTCAGCTTAAAGTCAGGCGGTCACTTGGTTTTTGACCAAACCGAAGCCATGACTACGGTCGATGTTAATACCGGCGGTTATGTGGGTGGCAGAAACTTAGAAGAAACTATTTTTAAAACCAATTTAGAAGCAGCCCAAGCGATTTCTCGCCAATTAAGATTACGTAATTTAGGTGGCATTATCATTATCGATTTTATTGATATGCAAAGCGAAGAGCATAAAAGCTTAGTCTTAAGTGCCTTAGAAAAAACTTTAGAAAAATGCCATGCGAAAACTAAAATCACTGAAGTTTCCGCTTTAGGTTTAGTGGAAATGACACGTAAACGAACGCGTGAAAGTTTGGCACATATTTTATGTGAGCCTTGCCCTACTTGTAATGGTAAAGGGGAGCTTAAAACAGCGGAAACTATTTGCTTGGAAATCTTTCGCGAAATTATCCGCGAAGTTAGGCAATATAATGTTAAACAAATTCTCGTTTTGGCATCGAATACCGTCGTTGAAAAACTACTGGACGAAGAAGCTGACGTATTAGCTGAACTAGAGGCTTTTTTAAGTATTCGCATCAAATTTAGGTCTGAAACTGAATACACACAAGAACAATATGATGTTGTCTTAATATAGGACTATGACTTTCCCACAATGATTAAACGCATTACAACTCATTCGATTCGCGTTCTTTTTTGGAGCTTACTGATTGTTGCTATCAGTATAACTGGCTTACGCTTTGCTTTGTCTGGACTAAGTTATTTCAAAGTAGAGCTAGAACAACAATTAAGTGAGCAACTTGGCGCACCAGTCACTATCGGAAAAATACGTGGTGTATTAAACGGCCTAAAACCAGAACTTGCTTTGCAACAGATCCAGGTGCATTCTCAGAAAAATAACGATACCGACCTGCACTTACAAGAAATTCATTTGGGTATTGATTTAGTGACTGCTCTGCATGAGCCCTTACTCGAAGCCATACAAGTCTCATTAATTGGTGCTAAATTATCTGTAAAACGATTAAAATCAGGCAGTATTACCATAAAAGGCTTACCTCATAAAGAAGATGATCCGCAGCCAACTTGGCTGATGGAGGGTAATCAATACAAGCTTATTGACAGTGAAATCAACTGGCAGGATGAAAAGCGCAATGCTTTGCCGGTAGAACTTAAGCATGTCAACATATCTATATACAATCATGACGAGCAGCACAAAATCTTTATTACCATGGATTTACCTGCGTCATTAGGTAAATCACTCAATCTATCGATGACTTTTAGCGGCGATATTTTTACTCCAGAAAGCATAGAGGCAAAACTTTTTGTGCAGGGAAAGAACATTAAACTAGATGAAATTATTACTGGCGATTTACCTTTCGACCTATCTATTGTTGAAGGGCGCGGTGATTTTTCTATCTGGAGCTCATGGCACGCTGCACAAATGACAGAAATGAGTGGTTCTCTGCATTTAACGAATACCTCAATTAAAAGTACCGCTGAATCCCCCTTTCCCATCGACCAGTTTGATCTACAATTTAATTTACAAAAACAGCAAGAACAATGGCTGTTAGCCATAGAAAATAGCGCATTAAGCTCACAAAATATCATCTTTGATATTTCTCAATTTGCCGTCGCATTGCAACATAATACAAAGGGTGAATTAACTCAATTCGCGCTCAATTGCCCAAGCTTAAATTTAGGTCGCTTAAATAAAATTATTAGCCTCAATAAAGCACTTCCGCCTGATTTACAAAAGACATTGGAAACGCTCAATATTGAAGGCGAAGTAAAAGATTTATTATTGTTAGCTAATTTACCTGAGCAAACTTTTTCGGTTAATGGTCAACTCAATCACCTCAACCTCGACCTTATGGATCAAATTCCAGGTATAAAAGATTTATCCTTATATATCAGCGGTAACGAACAACAAGGTGAAATACAGCTAAATTCACAAAACTTCACTCTCAACGCGCCAACTTTATTTAGAACGCCTATAGACTTCAATCATGCTTTAGGTGAATTGCATTGGCAACAACTTGCAGAACAATGGCTTATTAATAGCCCGCTGCTAGAACTAAAAACGCCTCATTTAGCCATTATCAATAAGTTACAACTTACGCTGCCCAAAAAGGGGCAAGCTCCATTTATGAGTTTGCAAAGCGCTTTTGATATCTATGATGCCACTAAAACAGCCGATTACTTACCCGCAGGTATACTGGAAAAAGACCTTGTTAACTGGTTGGATAATGCATTTTTAGCGGGGCATGTTGAGCAAGGCGGTATTTTATTCCGCGGATCATTACCTGATTACCCGTTTATCCACCAAGAAGGCGCTTTTGAAGTTTTATATGATGCCCAGGATGTCGCATTAAACTATGCGCCCGGTTGGCCCAAGGTCAGCGGCCTAGACGGTCAAGTGCATTTCTTTGCTGAAAGTGTCGATATTAATGTTATCCGCGGCCAAGCAAATGGAGCCAGCATTAAACAAGCTAAAGTCACTATAGATTCATTTACCGACAGCGACTACCTGAATATACAAGGAACTGTAGCTGGTAGCTTTGCTCAAGGCATAGACTTTTTAAAACAATCTCCCTTTAAAAAAGAAACCTCAACTGTTAGTGATCTGTTAAAGGTGCAAGGCTTATTTGACCTTGATTTAGACTTAAAAATCCCCTTAAAAAAAGTACCTACTAAAATCAACTTAACGCTAAAAACACAAAAAGCACGGGGCAATATCATTCCTGCGAAACTGGAATTATCTAATATTAATGCAGAATTCCATATCACTGAATCAAGCATTACAAGTAAAACACTAACAGCTAAAACACTAGGCTTTCCTATTAGCGCAAAAATTAATAGTCATGCTGAAGGTACTTTTGCGGCAATTGCAGGACTGACCGATATTCCTCATTTAAGCGAACAACTCCCTAACCCACTATGGGAATACTTTTCTGGCGCAGGCCATTACCAAATCACCTTAGATATTCCTAGTGACACTAGCCGTAGTTGCAAGATCGAACTTAATTCTGATTTAAAGGGCATTAGTATTGACCTCGCCCCTTTTTCCAAACCTGATAACCAAGCACATCCACTTAACCTTAAGCTAGAAGTAGCTGAATCAGGTATCACTTCATTTAATGCCAATTATGAAAATCGTTTATCGCCTAATAATAGACTCTCCATTAAGCTGAAAAAAATAGCACCTCACTGGCAAGGCTTAGTACACTCACCGTTTGCCAGTGGCAGTGTATTTATTCCTATTGAATTTAATAAGCAGTCTGAAATAAGTTTATTACTCAACAAGTTAGATTTATCTGCGTTACAACAAATAAACGTAAAGGACAGTAATACTCCTTTTTCGATACAAGACTTGCCCGCACTTAATATTCAAAGCAAATCATTGTACTGGCAAGGCACAAACTTAGGTAAATTAGAGTTAATGACGCTACCGGCACTTGATGGCTTATTAATTAAAAAGCTAGATATTAACTCGCCTAAAGACCGATTAAGCCTAACAGGGAACTGGCGGCAACAAGACTCCAGCAATAAAACAGAGATAAAAGGCACCTTGCTCAGCGAAAATTTTGGACAATTATTACGCCAAAATCATTTATCTGAAAACCTTGTTAAGACCACGGCAGATATTCAATTTGCACTAAACTGGGCAGATGTACCTTACGCATTCTCCAACACCAACCTATCTGGTGACCTTAACCTACATATGACTAATGGGCGAATTTTAGGGATTAATCCAGGCCTCGGGCGAGTTCTAGGTGCTTTAGATATTTGGAAAATCGGCAAACGATTACGCTTTGATTTTTCTGACGTCACTGAAGAGGGTTTAAGCTTTTCTGAGGTCACTGCGGATATCACCTTGAACAAAGGCTTACTCAGTAGCAACAATTTTTACATTAACTCTATGCCCGCCAAAATAGACCTATCAGGCACAACGCATCTCAGTACTAAGCAAATTAATTTAAGCGCAACAGTCCTGCCTAAATTCCCTATTGCTGGTACAATTATCGGCGATGTTGCCAACAGCGTAACAAAAACATTTACCGGTGATGAACACGCAGGCGGCTTATTATTAAGCCTACTCTATAAGATTACAGGAACGTGGGAGAATTTTTCCATCGCTCGTGAATTTAATCGAGCCGCACCTGACCGCCTAAAAACACCGTAAACATAAAACACACCTTGTTTTTCGAGAAATAGTTATATGAGTATATGTGCTGCCATTCAAATGGCTTCCAGCCCCAATATCAATTCCAATTTATTAGAAGCAGAGCGCTTAATTATAGAAGCCGTTGCAGCAGGTGCTAAATTAGTTGCTCTGCCAGAAAATTTTGCCTTAATGGGGCTAGATGAGTTCGATAAAATAAAGCAAAAAGAGCAAGACGGCTCAGGCCCTATCCAAGACTTTTTAGCCCGTACCGCAAAAAAACACGCGGTTTGGATTGTTGCTGGTACGATGCCTATCGCAGACCCCATTAATGAAAATAAAGTCATGGCAGCCTGTTTGATCTACAACGATCTTGGCGAACGCGTCGCGCGTTATGACAAAATCCATTTGTTTGATGTTCAAGTTCCCGGCACTAACGAAGTTTACCGTGAGTCAGATGGCATTAGCAAAGGTCATGAACCGTTAGTTATCGATACACCTTTTGGTAAAATCGGTATCGCAGTGTGCTATGACTTACGTTTCCCTGAGCTCTTTAGAGTTATGCAGGAACAAGGAATGGAAGTGCTCATTATCCCTTCTGCTTTCACTGAAAAAACCGGCGCAGCACACTGGGAATTATTGCTGCGTGCGCGTGCCGTAGAAAATCTCTGTTACGTGATTGCCCCTAATCAAGGTGGTTTTCATGTTAATGGCCGGCAAACCTATGGTCATAGTATGATTGTTGACCCCTGGGGAACCGTCTTAGACTGCTTTAAAACTAACGCTGGCTTTGCCTCAGCTGATTTAGATCTCGCTCGATTACATAAAACGCGCGCCTCTTTCCCTGTTCTTCAACACCGCCAAATTGCGTGTAAATAAAGAAATATAATGGATAACACAGTTTTACAATTAGCAAAACAAGCGATCTTAGTCCCTACTGGACTCCAAGAAAATGACATTCATCGAGTGATGGATCAATTAATCTCGGGGGCAGTTGATGATGGAGATATTTACATCCAATCTAGCCATTATGAATCTTGGGTATTGGAAGATGGCATCGTTAAAGAAGCAAGTCATAATATCGAGCAAGGTGCAGGCGTGCGCGCCTTATCTGGTGAAAAAACAGGCTTAGCTTATAGCGATAAAATTGAATTAGCCGAATTATTAACGGCTGCAAAAAATGTTCGCGCTATTGCTCGCCAAGGACAAAATGCTAAAGTTGCCATGACACCAAAAACGGGTGTTTTTAAGCAATTGTATGCGCCACTCAACCCGCTACGCTCTTTAAGCGATCAAGAAAAGGTTGATTTTTTACGCAAGATTGATGTGGAAACACGCAAAATTGATCCACGCATAGAACAAGTTATTATTAGCCTAGTCGGCGTACAAGAACATGTCTTAATTGCTAATCAAGGCGGCTCTTTGCTTGGTGACGTACGCCCTCTAGTGCGTATGAATGTCAGCGTTATTGTTGAAGACAAAGGCCAGCGCGAACAAGGCAGTATGGGTGGTGGTGCACGCTCTGATTATAATTACTTCTTTGAGCAAGATAGAGCGATTGGTTATGCCCAAGAAGCCGTCAGACAAGCATTGGTCAATTTAGAAGCAGTTCCCGCCCCTGCTGGCAGCATGACCGTTATCTTAGGCTCTGGCTGGCCAGGTATTTTATTACATGAAGCGATTGGTCATGGTTTGGAAGGCGATTTCAATCGTAAAGGCACGTCAGCTTTCAGCGGTCGTATGGGCGAACGCGTTGCATCACCTCTCTGTACCGTGGTGGATGACGGCACACTAGACAATCGCCGCGGCTCTTTATCCATTGATGATGAAGGCACGCCGACTCAATGCACAACATTGATTGAAAACGGCATCCTCAAAGGCTACATGCAAGATAGGCTCAATGCTCGCCTTATGGGCACACAATCGACCGGCAATGGTCGCCGCGAATCTTACGCACATACACCAATGCCACGCATGACTAACACTTATATGTTACCAGGCGAGAGTGATCCCGAAGAAATCTTGCGCTCAGTCAAAAATGGCTTGTATGCCAAGAATTTTGGTGGCGGGCAAGTTGATATTACCTCAGGGAAATTTGTTTTCTCTGCCAGTGAAGCTTACCTGATTGAAAATGGCAAAATCACTAGACCTGTCAAAGGCGCAACCTTAATTGGCAACGGCCCTGATGTACTGACCCGCGTTAGTATGGTCGGTAATGATTTAGAGCTGGATAGCGGGGTCGGTACTTGTGGCAAAGAAGGACAAAGTGTCCCTGTCGGTGTCGGACAGCCGACCTTAAAGATCGACTCATTAACCGTCGGTGGAACTAACGTATAGCGCTTTTTAAGGCTACGAACTTAACACAGGACCTTACCTATATTTGTAGGGCGGACTTCAGTCCGCTTTTTTAGGAGTCTACACAAAATAACGCAGGCAATTATTAGGGTGCAGACCTTTGACCTACCTTTTATAAACAAACACAAAATACTGCGTCCTATTATGTCGATCTTATTTCATATACATTCCTTTAGTAATGGCGGACTAAAGTCCGCCTTACCGTTTTCAGGTGTCTCGGTTTAAGTTCGTAGCCCTTTTTAATACTTATAAATTATGCAAACTCAAGAAGAAATTAAGCGTTTAGAAGCGATCATTGCAGACTTATTGCTTGAAGCAAAAACGCAAGGCGCTAGTCAAGCAGATGCAGGATTAAGCGTAGATAACGGCTTATCAGTCAATGTTCGCCTCGGCGAAGTAGAAACCATTGAACACCATTGCTCTCAAGGCTTAGGTGTCACAGTTTATTTTGGCCAACAAAAAGGCTCAGCAAGCAGCACTGACTTATCGCCTAAGTCGATTAAAGAAACAGTTTCAGCGGCCTGTAGTATTGCGCGTTATTCCAGCGCCGATAGTTTTGCCGGCTTGCCTGACCCTGAGCGCCTAGCAACAGAATTTAAAGACTTAGATCTACATCATCCGTGGGAATTAAATGCCGAAGATGCGATCAACCTCGCAACTCGTTGTGAAGATAGCGCACGTAATTATCATGTAAACATTAGTAATTCAGAAGGTGCTTCGGTTGATACTTATGGCGGCATTCGCGTTTTTGGTAATAGCTTAGGTTTTTTACACGGTTATGCCTCAACACGACACTCAATTAGCTGCTCAGTATTAGGCGAACGTGATGGCGATATGGAACGCGATTATTGGTATAGCGTTGCGCGTAACAAAGACCAGCTCGATGATGTTGAGTTCATCGGTAAAAAAGCCGCTGAACGCGCTATTCAACGTTTAGGTGGGCAAAGTTTAAGCACGCGAAAATGTCCGGTTTTATATTCCGCAGAAGTCGCGAGTGGTTTAATTGGCTCATTTCTTGGCGCTATTAGTGGCGGCAGCCTGTATCGTAAGTCGTCTTTTTTACTCGACAGCTTAGATACCAAAGTATTCCCAGAGTTCATGCACCTTTATGAGCAACCGCATTTATTAGG
>CBDVDU010000065.1:0-10642 GCA_965372825.1 uncultured Gammaproteobacteria bacterium
GTTTTTACGGTAATTCAATCAACCCCCGCTTTTGAATATTGTTTTTTTCTGAATTTTACGCCTTCGACAAAACCTTACTCTCCTTTAGGGACTAAAAGCGTAGGTGATCAAGTAATTGATGACTTGAAGGTTTATCTTCCTGATTACAAAAAGACACAAAAAGGCATTTATAAATATTCAATAGAACATGGCTTACTTGCTAGGGCTAAAGCCCACTCTAAAAGGATTTTGGAACTGTCGAAAAAAACGGGGGATACAAACCCAAGCACCAATGTCCATAAGTTAGTTGAGTACCTAGAGGAATTAAATAAAAAAGAAGATTCTGAACTAGCACAAATTATCAAAGAACGCGCCCATGAAAAACAAGAAGCAATAGAAGTAAATCTTGATGACTTATAAAATCAAGCGTCAAAACGAGAACGAGGTTTAGCCTATGCAAAAGCTGAAGATCGAACATAAGCCCATAAGCCAATCACAATTTGCACACCTGATTCCTCATGCGGGGTCAATGATGCTAATTGATCAAGTGGATTCATGGACTGATAAACAAATTAATTGCTCAACTCAATCACATTTAGCGAGCGATAATCCATTACGCTTAAATAATAGCTTGTCTGCAATGCATCTTATCGAATATGGCGCGCAGTCTATGGCCATTCATGGCGGTTTATTATCAGGAAAATCTTCACCCGGCTTTTTAGCGGCTGTACGAGGTGCGCATTTTCATATTGATAACTTAGATAGCATCACCAGTGCTCTGCATATAGAAGCAAGCGCTGAATTAAAAATAGAAAATGGGGCTGTCTATGCGTTTCGCATTACCGACAGCCATAATTTATTACTGCTTGATGCCCGAGCAACCGTTATTCACACACAACCATGAAAAAAGCACTTATTACTGGCGGTAGCGGCGATATTGGTTCTGCTATTTGTACGCGCCTCGCGCAAGATAATATCCATGTGATTGTGCATAGCAATCATAATTTTGACAAAGCACAACAGACCGCAGACAACATCAAACAACAAGGCGGCTCAGCGGAAGCAATCGCATTTGATGTCTGCGATACAGAAGCGTGCGAAGCGGCCGTCAAACAACTCTCTGAATCAGGCTTGATTCAAATCATTATCAATAATGCTGGCATACATCGCGATGCGCCCTTAGTGGGTATGAATAGAAAAAATTGGACTGATGTGATTGATGTGTCTTTGCATGGTTTTTACAATGTTACTCAGCCTTTATTAATGCCTATGATCCAAAGCCGCTGGGGACGTATCATTAATATGTCATCGGTTGCTGGTGTGATGGGTAATCGCGGGCAATGCAATTATTCCGCCGCAAAAGCCGCTTTAAACGGCGCAACAAAATCACTTGCCCAAGAACTCGCCTCGCGTAAAATCACCGTGAATGCCATCGCTCCCGGAATTATTCAAGGCAGCATGACGGAAGATAGTTTTGATGCTCAGGCTATTAAAGCTATCGTACCTATGAAGCGCGCGGGTAAACCCGAAGAAGTGGCTGCCCTTGCTGCCTTTTTATGTTCTGATGATGCTAGCTATATTTCAGGGCAAATCATTAATATAAATGGTGCGATGGCTTAATAACGCCAAAACCAGCTGATGTTGACAGGTGTTCGATGAACTCAGATAACCTACCAAACTTTTGATATAAAAAATGTCTTTGAAAATGAACTGCGCTGCCAATGGTCAGCTGGATTTTTTGTTATGTTTTATTTGAACAAATCAGAATGAGCCCCCATTCTTTCAAAGATTATCTGGGTCTTTTCGGTTTTATAAATTAATAGCCAATCAGGTTCTATGTGGCATTCTTTACGCCCGACATAATTACCTACCAATTTATGATCCCTATAAATTTCATTTAGTGGCTGACCAGAGAGAAGTATCTCTGCAATAATTTTAAATTTATCAAAATTTTTACCTCTTTTTTGAGCCTTTTTAACGTCTTTGGCAAATTGTTTGGTATAGACGGGGATATACATCAAATACCAAGATTCTTAAACATATCATCAGAGTTTTCGCAAATAATTAAATCACCACCAGAATCTGTAGCTTCAAAGGTTCTCAAAGTCTTTTCATTAGGAATAGTTACATTGAAAGGTAAGCCATTTCGCAATTCAACTTGTTTATAAAATATCGTGATAGCCTGGGTGACACTAATTCCAAGGTTTTGAAAAACCTCTTCTGCATGTTGTTTTAAATCAGGTTCTATCCTCGCACGTACCATAGCACTTTTGCTCATAAATCACTCTTTTTTAGAATACTAAAAAAATTGTATTCCAAATGAGCTACATTCGCAACAAAAAGTTCTCCTGAAACATAACTAATGATATGCATAAAAGTTAATTATAGCTCTAACGCAATATATCAAAAACATCACTTAAATACAGAGAGTAACTCTCTGGAACTTCAGGTACATAAGCCTTTAATTCAGGAAAATCTACACTCGCTTCTGCAACAATCTCACCCGCCAACTCTCGAATCAAGGCAATATTCTGCACAAGCTGTTGCTGCAATTCGATATCACTCTGCTCTACCAGCAAATCTTTATTTAATTGCTGCAAGAATTCAATTTTGCTGTAGTTAATAAAAATATCGTTTTTCTCAGCGCTGGATAAATCTGTTTCTGCCCACTGACGAAAAAAGCCCTGCATCTGCAAATTAACCTGATAAATTTGCTGCAAAGAAGTCGCAGCAATTCCCATAAACGCTAGATCACAGAATTTATCTCTAAAAAACAATAAGGCAGCACCACTCCAATAGAGCGTGTAGTCCCAGATGATTTTTATGCTCATCACTTTGGCATTCGCCATAATTGGATACTGATCTTCATAAACAGGGCAAAATGCTAAAAATAAAGTGCGAAATAGTTTTTCATATTGCCCTGTTCTAGCGACAATATCCTCACCGGTATATTGCTTAACAATCAAGTCGCTAATAAAGCCATTATTCAGCGCAATAAAATCACTACCGGGCGAATAAAAAGGATCAAGAAAAACGCCAGCATCGCCTGTAATTGCCCAGCCGTCAGCCGAATACATTTTTTTGCAATTATGCGAATAATGCTTCAGCGTTAGGAAATCCTGAAACTTATCTATATATTGATCAATGATCTGTGCGCATTGAGGTTCATACTTTTTTAGCCACACTTTTGCGCGTTCAAAGGTATTAATTTCTGCATACGGATGAAGTTTGGCATCAGCAACAATACCGATACTGGTTGCGCCTGATGACAAGGGAATTAGCCAAACCCAATAGCCTTTACCTAATAAATGGTTGGTGCTAAGTCGCCGCGGCGCTTTGACTCGGCCTTGCCAGTCTGGTTTCTCACTCCAGTTATCAATATTAATTTCATGGTTAATGCGGAACCAAGAAGCATTAATATCGTGATAGGCGGGTTTTGCTAATTTTAGTTTACGCTTCAACAGGCTCATTCGGCCAGTTGAATCAACTAACCAGTTGGTTTGAACCACGCTTTCTTGACCGTTATGCACCAAAGTGACTTGATGTTGATTTTTACCAAGAACAATATCTTTAACTTTACAGTTATCTTGAAAATCTATACCTAACTGCAAGCATTGTTCAGCTAAAGCATTTTCAAAACGCCCTCGGTCTAATTGATAGCTTTTAGCCGCAGGAAAATCATTTGGCCCTAACTCTATACGCTGGCTTATATCTAAATTATCGCCCTGAGTATAAAAAAAACGCAGACCTAATTTAGGCAGCTCATTATCTAGCTGTGGCTTTAGTCCTAAGATATTTTCAAAATAGTGACTAGCGATTTCAACTGAGGATTCACCTACTTTATGCGCTGCTTCGGGTGCGGGATGAGCTGATTTCTCAGCGATTAAAATACGCAGGTTGGCAACTTTCCGTTTAAGTTGTATGGCTAAGGTTAGCCCAGACAGGCCGCCGCCCATAATGAGCACATCATACTCTTGGTGCATTAAAACCTTCCTACTTTAAAGTACCTGAGTACGATTATTGACTATAAACTTAAGCGGGATAAGAATCTTCAATACATTACGCAGGAGTGCAATAGCTAAAGCTATTTCACTCCTTTCATATGTCCCGCGTTGAGTTGGTAGCCCGATTATTTAACAAAAATAGTACGTTATAGCGGACTAAAGTCCGCCCTACTTGGCTATTGAGCACACAAATCCCATAGTTCTTTTTGTTGACTCAAGCCTAAAACTTTTTGTGCGGTTTGCACGCCGGAATAGCTGACTCCGTACACGCCACCACCAGGTGTCGTCCAATGCCCAGCAAAGTAAAGCCCTTCAATGGGAGCTTTATTCGCGATCCGATTTGCCCCCACTTGTTTAGGGCTAACATCCCAACCATAAGCAGCCCCTTTATGATTTAGGGTATACCGTTGCAGTGTTGCTGGAGAACCCGCCTCAATAAATAAGGTATGAGCTTTTAACCCTACAATCTTTTTGTCAGCAAAATCTAGCATTTTTTCGACATATTGCGCTTTTTCTGGCGACCAATGATTCATCTGATCAAAATCCGCTAGGATTGTTAACATCACTAAATGTTCGCCTTTCGGCGCTAAACTATCATCGACTAAAGTAGGGATAGTAATACTCATCCACGATAAGTCGCCCTGAACGGAATTGTTAAAATTGACCTCATGATCCAGCTCATCATAATAAAATGCTTCATGATGTGCGCCTGCCTGCACAACATCCAAGTCCGTCGCGATATAGACCACAAAAATAGACATCGATGGCTGCATATTTTGTAAACGAGATAAATACCGTTTGGGAAAATAGCTTTCTCCAACCAACTTTCTCACCGTTAACAGCATATCAGCATTAGAAATAACAGTATTTGCTGCGATGGATTCGCCGGAAGATAAGAGCACGCCTTGTACCTGATTATCGCTAACGGTAATGCGTTCGACATGACATTTAAAACGAATGTCTCCACCCGCTTGCTTTAAGCCAGCGACTAAAGCATTCGCTAAGCCTTGAAAGCCACCTTTACAATAATAAGCACCATCCTCAACATACCCCATCAGCATACTAGCCCAATAAACAAAGGATACTTGTTCAGGCGGTAAACCTAAATACGGCCATAATGCGGCGAAAACACTCTGTAATTGTGGCTCGCGAATATAGTCCCCCCAAACATCGGCCAAAGTACTACGCCGATATTTAAACAATAAATTCAACTCAGAATTCATCACCACTAAATCCTCTGACGCTATCACATCATCAGCCTTGGCAACCTGCTCTGCTAATTGCAAACAAAGCATTAATAAATTTTGTAATCCTTGGCGCTCGTGCGGAAACAGCTTACCAAGTTGCTCGACAAGCGCATCAATAGAAGTAGGTAATTCAACCGACACTGCCCCCACCGAAACAAAGGCAAATGGATTCACCTCAACAAATTCTAGCTGCTCATAGCTATCCACAGCCTGAAGTACTTTACGTATGATTTGTCCACCGGCAAAACCCTGCATACCGCAACCGCTAGTCAGATGAACACCGGCATCAAATGTGTATTTTTTACGTTTAAAGCCATGCGCATAACCACCCGCGCGGTCATGCTGCTCTAACACTAAAACTTGTCGCCCCGCTTTTGCTAATAAAGCAGCAGCCGTCAAACCACCTATGCCACTACCGATAACGACAACATCCATTTTTTTAAATTCCAGTAGTTTAAAAACTGTAGGGCTGACATTAGCGGACTAAAGTCAGCCCTACGTGTTTTTTAAGGTTTGCTAATTTTAAAGCTACCCATAGACCAGCCTAGATCATAGCCTGTGCCTTTTCCTGATAATGTTACAGTTCGTGACCCTCTTGGTATCCAGCGACCTTCTACTGACTTACCAAATCCAGCATGCCCACCTATTTCAAAAGCCCCGCCATAAATATCATCTATACTTTGTACACCGCGAATTTTACCTTTACCGTCAGTAATTTCTGAAGCGCCAAACGTAAAACCCCCACCTTTTAAGCTCAAATCTACATTGGCTTTTTTGCCGCTAGGACAAGTCACTACGCCAGATCCTTTATAGGTTTTATAAAAAGCTGACCAGCCTTTCATGGTATATTTTAAATCACACTCTTCCGCTTCTGCAGTGAAAGAAAAAGACATTAAGAAAAGTGAACTTGCTAGTAAGCCTAAGGCTGATTTTTTCATTATATATTCCTTTTATATTCATCTAAAAATTACGATACAAAAACAAAGTATCCCTCAAAAAAGTCACATACGCACTGCAACTGTAACTGTAACCTCTCATTAGTTACAGGCAAATGCCTATAAAGGTATCGTCATTCCCGAGGCCTACCCAATCAAGCGTGGGCACAAGCTTTGTCGGGAATCTCCGCTAAGGAATCAAAATTCAATAGTATCCGAAAGCACTGCCAGTCCTTCAAGGACTGGCAGTGCTTCATAACCTAAAGTTTCAGGTTTTATTTAATGTGAATTCCTAAACGTAGATTCCTGCTAACAACATGCAGGAATGACAAGCAGAAAATTTATCTCTCCCTCTTGATAATGAGAAGTTGCTTGCAACTCCCGCATTACTCATAAATACTAAAACTCGAGACCAATCTCTCAGCTTGCTCGCTCAAGCCATTAAGCTCATCTGTTAACTGCTGCTGACACATAGAAACCTGTTCGGAAGAAACGCGCTTTTCTACCACAATTGGCTCACCCACCACTATCTGCACCCTACTATAAGGTAAGGGGAAAAAGAAATTATCCCAGCTTTTCAAGTGAATTTTTCGGCTACAGGCGTTAGCTATCGGAATAAGCGGCGCACCACTCAGTTGCGCAAGTGTTACCACACCGACTTTAGCTTCCCGAGCAGGACCTAAAGGCCCGTCTACTGCCGTACCAACACTGCATTTATCTTTGCGGATTGCCTGATAAATATCGCGCATCGCAAGCGCGCCGGTACGATGTTCCGAGCCACGAATAACACCCACACCTAAGTTTGTTAAAACCGCATCGCCTATATCCCCATCTTTAGAGGGACTGACTAGAACACTGGTTTTGACGCCTTGCTCACGCAAGCTAAGCAGAAAATCAATCGAGAATGTCATTTGCTGATGCCAGTAACAAGGCAGCATCGGGTGCTGCTCTGCTGTAAACGCTTGCAAATTCTCTGCGCCTGTTATATTGATTTTACAAGTCTTATGTAACCACCTAATATAGCCAGTCAAAATCGCAGGTGCGAGCTTTTGCTTAAGTACCGTATTTAGCCAATATTTCAAAACCCTATTCCTCGTTTTGAGAGTTTTGCTCCAGAAATGCTGCTAACTGGGCAATACTTGGATAATCGAACAAATCCGTTAAATCAACCTGGTCAGGAAAAAGTTGATCTAGGCGCTCATGAATTTGTGTCAAAGAAAGGGAGCTAATACCAATTTCAAACAAATCATCTTCTGGTGCAAGGGTACGCTCGGGTATCACTTCCTTACAAATCTGCATTAATTGCTGCTCTATAGACCCCTCCGCACTCCCTTCGCTTACAAGATCTGAACTGGATAATTGCTTAATTTTCGCCAACGTATCCGTGTATTTCCCTGCTATATAATGATTAGAAAGAATAAAGCGCTGTACCTTACCACTAGTGGTTTTAGGGTAAGCTGACACAGGAATCACTTCAGCGACCTCAATACCTGCATCTTTGGCTAACGCGCCACGTATGGCATTAGCAATGGGAATAAATTCACTAAGTTCGCCTTTATAAGTAACAAAAATCGCCAAAGCTTCACCGTTATTGCCTGGAATCGTACAAGCAGCTGCTTTTTGCTGACCGATCTCAGGCAAGGCTTCACATAATTGCTCTAAATCATGAGCGTGATAATTTTGCCCATTAACAATAATTAAATCTTTAAAGCGGCCTGTTAATACCAGCTGTTTTTGATAGATAAACCCTATATCTCCGGTATCTAACCAGCCGTCTTGATTAATAGTCTCAGCATTTAATTGCGCATCATCGTAATAACCTTTAGTCACATTCTCGCCACGAATAAAAACATGCCCTAAAGTTTGCTCAGGCAATTCTTTTCCTGCGTCACCTGCAACCATCAACTGCGTCTCTGGCACTGCTGTTCCTAGCAAAACCAACTCCAAACTATCGGCATCGTCTACAGTCACTAAAGCAATATTATCGCCTAATTTCAGCTGTTGACGATCAACAAAAATAGATTGCACTTTTGCCGTAGGCTCTGTAAATGCAGCGGCTAAAGAAGCTTCAGCTAAGCCATAAACAGGAAAAATAACGGTATCGCGGAAACCAAAAGGTTTTAAAGTTTGGTTAAATTCTGCACATAAAGTCGCGGATATTTGCTCGGCGCCATTAAAAATCAAGCGTAATGACGACAAATCCAAATGCGCCTGCTTTTCTGCTTTAAAATATTTTAATATGTGTTGATAACCAAAATTAGGCGACGCGGAAACCGTTGCCCGTTTCTCACTGATTTTATCCAGCCATAAATTAGGTCGGCGCACAAACAACTCAGGCGACATCAAATAAACATCGGTATTCAATACTAAAGGCGATAAATGAAAGCCAATAATACCCATATCATGCGTCAATGGCATCCAACTTAGGCTGACATCATCTTGAGTAGCCGCACTACCGATTAAAATGGAGCGGATATTGGTCATTAAATTATGATGACTTAACACCACACCTTTTGGTTCGCCCGTTGAGCCTGATGAGAATTGAATAAAAGCAGTGTCTTGCGGGAGAATATCAGCAGGCGTAGCTTGATTTTGATCCACTTGAATTTGCTCAGAAATCAACGTTTGCTTTTCTAGCAAAGGTTTCATTTCAGCTAACTGATGCTCATCAGCATATTGCAATAAGTGCTGCAATGAACTCTCTGAAGCCCAAATAAACGGCTTATGTAATTTCTGCGTTACCGATAAAACACGTTTATACGCGGCATTCTGACTGACAGCACTCAAAGGCACGGCAATAATGCCGCCCAATAAAGCAGCCCAGAAGACATCGACAAACTGCTCATTATTATCCGCCAGCAAGATCAACTCATCCCCTTGCTGCATGCCTGATTGTTGTAATTGATATAACAAACACAAGGCACGCTGGTATAACTGCGCATAACTGACGGTCACTTCATCATTTTTACCTTTTATATAGGTAATGCTTTTATCACCCTTAGCAGCGTGCTGTAAGGCTTCGGTTAGCGTGAGTGGAGAAAATGTTTCGCTCATGTCGTGTTTATCTGTAAGTTGCATGTAAAAAGATGTCTTGTTTCGGCCTTAAATTGACCAAGGGTTCCAATTCAACCGTCTGCCCCGGAACCAATTCGAAATGTATTTTTTGAATAATACGGCTGATATGCACCGCCATTTCTTGAATAGCCATACTATCGCCTATACAGCGTCTAGGGCCAATGGCAAAAGGCAAATATGCGCCAACATGCTGATTGGCTTTATTTTCTGGGCTAAAACGTTGTGGATCAAAAACTTCAGGATCAGGCCAATAAGCTGCATTTCGATGCATCAAATAAGGCGGAATCAAAATATCCGTCCCTGCAGGAATATCGATACCATTATAGTGATCATCTGCCAAAGCTTGTCGAGTCAGCACCCAAACAGGAGGATATAAACGCATAGATTCATCTAATACTTGCTCAGTAAATTTTAGTTGCCCAATATCCGCCATGCTTGGTTCAGAATCTAACGGCATATATTGCTGACTTTCCACTAAAACTTGCTGTTCAATATCGGCGTGCTGCGCAAGCAAATACCACGTCCAATTTAGAACACTCGCGGTGGTTTCATGCCCCGCAATAATCATAGTTAGAATTTCATCAATTTGCAGTTTCTCTGGCATGGCATCGCCGCTACGTTTTTCCGTTGCGTTCATAACCATAGTTAACAAATCAAAAGGCTGGCGGTTTTCTGCGCGACGGCGTTGCATCATATCGCTAACTAAGTGCGTCAACTGACGAAAGCGCCGTGCAAATAGCAAATCTCGCGCGGAATCATCCGTCACCATAAGAAACGGATTCTCGCCTGTTTCAGCAATAATGCGCTCTAAATCTTCACTAAACAAAGCATGTAAAATAAAATCTAGCGCAGTCTGGCTCATAGACTCAGTCAAATTTATCGGCTTGCCCGCCTTAATATCATCATCCCAGCTAGCTATTAACTTATCCGCACAATGCGTCATTAAGGGCAATTGCTGCGTCAGTAACTTATTACTAAAGAGCGGCTGCATCATTTTACGCTGGCGCTTCCAGAGATCGCCTTCACTGACAATAATACCGCGCCCCAATAAGACATTAATTTGCTTAATGCCCACGCCTTTTTTGTAATTTTTATAATTTGTGACCAAGATATGTTTAGCCATATCCGGATCACAAATGTTATAAACCCAACTATTCTGATCAGGAAATTTAGCTTTAAAGACATTACCCTCAGTCGCTACCAATCCCGTGAGCTGAGGCAGAACCTGCTCAAGTTGATGGTAATCAATAATAATATCCTCACCAGGGGGTAAATTTAATGGTTTTGAATCAGGCATCTGAGTTCACTCTGTTAATTTACATCACCAACTTAACACGGGCATACTAAATCTGTAGGGCGTGGCTTTAGCCCGCCTTTAAATGCTCTGTGGCATTGGCGGGCT
>CBDVDU010000066.1:0-10572 GCA_965372825.1 uncultured Gammaproteobacteria bacterium
GACTCTTCTCTTGTGTTGGTTTTTATACAAATCATTGTTAATTTAACAATGATTTATCGTGTGCTTTATGTCAGTTAATTTTACAATGTACTATATTTAGTTGTATATCTAGTCTGTAAGTTTTTGATTTTTAGGTTATTATTTTCGCTTGGCTTATCCCTTGCATTGTTTTGTAATATACTCTTTAGAAAAGGTTTCGCTGAGAGTAAATTATAATGATAAAAGGATGTGGGTAAGGCTTATGCTTAAAAAACTTCAAGTATTTTTTGTTAGTGATAATCAATATGCCGCGGGCATATACAAAGGTTATTTTCATGCTTTAGGCTGCAATTTAGTGGAAATTTCTGATGGTAATATGTTTTCAGATAGAATCAATGCAGTTAGTCCTGATTTGATTTTTTGGGACTTCGATATGGGTATAGGGGTCTCCAATAAAGATACACATAAATTGTTGAAACAACTTACTCTCAGTAAAAAAGTACCTATCTGTGGCTTAAGTAATGCTCATGCTAAATCTCATCTGAATATTGAATTTGATGAGGTACTTGTTGATCCGACCGATATAGTTCAATTGGATAAATATATTGGCAAAAAGTTTAAACGGGGTACAAGTTTTTTTGTATCAAGAAAGAATAATGATAGACGTAATTTTTTTGATCGCAGAGGGCAGTCAAATTGTCGAAGAGTTAGTGATGCTGAAATCCAGGAAAACTCAAATGGCAGCACAACAGACAAACCAACTGGGTTTATTAAGTCGGTCGGTCCTTTTCAGATTGATAATCAATTGAAATGTGTATATTTAAATGAAAAGTTAATATCTTTAACTTGCAAAGAATTTAAATTATTTGAAAAACTAGCGAATGATGTTGATCGAGTCATTTCTGATGAGGAAATTATTAAGTGCCTCTGGCCGGGGAATAGCCATGCAACAAAAGCTGACCTGCATCAGTATATGCATTTACTGCGCAAGAAAATCGAAGATAATCCTAAAAAACCGATGTGGATTACAACGGTAAAAGGTTTTGGCTATAGGTTGTTGGTTTAACTATTACTCTCCCCCGTATTCAAACTTATAAATATAAGTAAATAAGCCTAAACTATAGCTGTTACTAACAACCTAGTACAAGCCTATGTCTGATCTTAAACACACTCCTTTATACGATCTTCATCTGGCGCTCAATGCCAAGATGGTCTCTTTCGCGGGCTATCAAATGCCCATCCAATACCCATCAGGAATTATTAAAGAGCATTTACATTGCCGCTCTTTAGCTGGTTTCTTTGATATTTCTCATATGGGGCAATGCCTAGTCAGTGGTGACAATATCGCAGCGCAACTGGATAAACTGGTGCCAAGTGACATTGTAAATTTGTCCACAGGAGAGCAGCGTTATACTGTTTTAACGAATACTGAGGGCGGCATTATTGATGACCTTATCATCGGTCGTTTAGGTGATGGGTTTATGGTGGTCTTTAATGCGGCTTGCAAGGAAAAAGTACTCTCTTATTTACAAAGTAATCTACATTGCCAGTTTCAACTATTATCAGAGCACGCTTTATTGGCATTGCAAGGCCCTAGCGCGAAAGGTGTGATGGCTGATTTATCTGTCCAAGCTTGTGATCTAACGTTTATGCAAGTGTTACGAACGGATATTAATGGCATTCAATGTACTATCAGTCGTAGCGGTTACACAGGTGAGGATGGCTTTGAAATTTCTGTTGCAAAACAGCATGCGCAATTATTAGCTGAGTTGATTTTATCTTTTGCACAAGTTCAGCCGGTAGGCTTGGGTGCTAGAGATACTTTGCGCTTAGAAGCGGGACTAAGTCTTTATGGACATGAGCTTAATGATGATATTAGCCCTGTGGAAGCGGGTTTGAGTTGGTTGATTGATAAAAATAAATGTGGTTATCCTGGTGCCGAAGTCATTCAGCAGCAATTACAGCAAGGAGTTGCGCGTAAGCGAGTTGGTTTACTTGTTGAGGGAAAAATCCCTGTCCGAGATCATTGTCAGGTTTATAGCGGAGATGATATTTTGGTCGGCACTATTACTAGCGGTAGCTTTTCTCCTAGCTTGGATCAGCCGATTGCACTGGCTTTAATTGATGCACAGTGTTCAGATAAAACGCTCTACGCGCAGGTTAGAAATAAGAAAATCGCACTACAGGTGACTAAGCTTCCTTTTGTAGCACATCAATATTATAGGGGCTAATTATGTCTGATTCTCGTCCTAGCTTAGATGAATTAGAAATGCGTGGTAATTTTATTCAGCGTCATATTGGCTGTAATCCGGAGCAAACTGAGGCAATGCTGGCTGAGCTGGGCTTGAATTCGCTAGAAGAATTAATCGGGCTAGCGATCCCTAATAATATTCTTAATGATGAGCCATTAAAGCTGACCGATACCATGCGCGAACGGGCGGTTATCAAATATTTGCGCAAAATGCGTAGCCGTAATAAAGTTTTTACTTCGTTAATTGGTATGGGTTATTACGATACCGTGATGCCTGCGGTGATTAAGCGGAATGTCTTGGAAAATCCCAGCTGGTACACGGCTTATACGCCTTACCAGGCAGAAGTAAGCCAAGGGCGATTAGAGGCATTGCTTAATTTTCAGCAGATGATTACCGATTTAACCGGTATGGAAATAGCGAACGCGTCTTTGCTGGATGAAGCAACGGCTGCAGCTGAAGCGATGGCTATGGCTAAGCGTTTAGCGAAAAGCACATCGAATTGCGTATTTATTGATCAGGGATGCCATCCGCAAACGATTGCGGTTATGCAAACTCGGGCTGAATCTTTGGGCTTTGACGTTGTTGTAGGTGATGCGTTTCAGCAATTAGCGCAATATGAGTTTTTTTCTGTGCTGGTGCAATACCCGACAACTACCGGCGAAATTAATGACTTAACTGAGCTTGTTGCTATTGCTCATAGAAAATCGGCTCTGGTGACTGTAGCGGCTGACTTGCTGAGTTTGGTTCTGCTGAAATCGCCAGCGGCTTATGATGTAGATATTGTGGTCGGCAGTGCGCAACGATTTGGTGTTCCTATGGGTTATGGTGGACCGCATGCTGCATTTTTCGCGACTAAAGACGCTTATAAGCGCTCTATGCCGGGGCGTATTATTGGCGTTTCTCAAGACTGTCATGGCCAGCTTGCTTTACGTATGGCGTTGCAAACGCGTGAACAACATATTCGCCGTGATAAAGCGACCAGCAATATTTGCACGGCACAGGTTTTATTGGCTGTTATCGCGAGTTTTTATGCGATTTATCATGGCCCGAAAGAGTTGCGTTTGATGGCCTGCCGAGTGCATCGCTATGCGCAAATTTTAGCCAAAGGCATAGAGCAAATTGGCTATAACATCTTTACACAGCAGTATTTTGATACTTTTGTGGTCTATACGCCCGGAAAGGCTAAACGTATTGCCAGTAAAGCTCAAGAAGCAGAGATTAATTTACGCATGCTTGATGCTGATCATATTGGCATTTCTCTGGATGAAACTACGAATCGAGATTTGATTAGAATGGTTTGGCGTATTTTTTCTGGAGCAACCGATGATCAGCCGGATATTAATGCCCTAGATAGAGCGATTGTTGAGTGTATTCCTGAAGATTTGTTGCGCCAAGATACTATTTTTCAGCACCCGGTATTTCATAAATATCATTCAGAAACAGAAATGATGCGCTATATGCGTAAATTGGCCAGAATGGATATTGCTTTGGATCGTAGTATGATCCCGCTGGGGTCATGTACTATGAAATTAAATGCAGCGACGGAAATGCAGGCGATTTCAGCGCGCGAGTTTAATGGATTGCATCCTTTTGTGCCGCTTTATCAAGCGCTAGGTTATCAGCAGTTATTTGAGGAATTGGAGGATATGCTGTGCGACTTGACGGGCTTTGATGCTTTTTCTTTTCAACCTAATGCCGGCTCACAAGGTGAATACACAGGGTTATTGGTTATTCGCAAATATCATCAAGTGCGCGGGCAAGCGCAGCGTACTATTTGTTTGATTCCAGAGTCTGCGCATGGCACGAATCCGGCGAGTGCAGTTATGGCTGGCTTGCAGGTTGTAGTTTTGGCGTGTGATGCAAACGGTAATGTCAGCGTAGAAGATTTACAGCAAAAAGCGCTGCAATATAAAGATACGCTGGCGGCATTAATGATTACTTATCCCTCTACGCACGGGGTATTTGAAGAGTCATTTCGAGAGATTTGCGACATTATTCATCAGTATGGCGGGCAGGTGTATTTAGATGGTGCTAATTTTAATGCGTTAGTGGGTTTAAGTCGACCGGGGAAAATAGGTGCGGATGTCGCACATTTGAATTTGCATAAGACTTTTTGTATTCCCCATGGTGGTGGCGGACCTGGTGTTGGGCCAATTGGTGTAGTGGATCATTTGGCTGCTTATCTGCCTGATCATCCGGTGGTGAAAGGTGTAAATCCATATAAAACAGAGCAAGGTACAGTAGGGGCAGTATCTGCAGCACCCTGGGGTTCTGCTAGTATTCTGACGATCTCTTGGGCTTATATTGCCATGATGGGTGCAACAGGTTTGAAAAAAGCCACGTTGCATGCGATTTTAAATGCAAATTATATTGCTCAGCGCTTGGCACCCCATTATCCGATTTTGTATACCGGTAAAAATGGTTATGTCGCTCATGAGTGTATTATTGATTGCCGAGCATTTAAAAAGACCTGCAATATTAGTGTTGATGATATTGCTAAGCGTTTAATTGATTATGGTTTTCATGCGCCAACGGTCTCGTTCCCCGTGTCAGATACGTTAATGATTGAGCCAACCGAAAGTGAAGATAAAGGTGAGATAGATCGCTTCTGTCAAGCTATGATAAGTATCAGGCAGGAAGTTCAGGATATAGAGTCAGGTGCGGCTGATTTGCTTAATAATGTCTTACACAATGCACCGCACACGCACCGCTTATTGATTGAGGAATGGCGCTTTCCGTATAGTAAACAGCAAGCATTTTTTCCTGATAAGGGGTTGCATGATGATAAATATTGGCCGCCGGTAGGGCGTATTGATAACGTTTATGGTGACCGGCATTTACATTGCAGTTGCCCCTCTATGGAGGAATATAAATAAGCAGTGCAAGAAAAATTCACATTCCTCGGTTAGAATAGTCAATATTTTTAAGAGTTAAGAAAGGTTTAGATATGATTCGTGCAGGTATTGTGGGCGGTACAGGTTATACCGGAGTAGAGTTGTTGCGTATTTTGGCGTTGCATGAGCAGGTTGAAGTAGCGGTAGTGACATCAAGGTCTGATGATGGGCTGCGTGTTGATGCTTTGTATCCGAGTCTGCGCGGTAGTATCAATGTGAGTTTTTCTAAGCCTGATGTAGAGTCTTTGGCGACTTGTGATGTGGTGTTTTTTGCGACTCCAAATGGTACGGCGATGTTAATGGCTGAACAATTACTAGCACGCAATGTAAAAGTTATTGATTTATCGGCTGATTTTAGAATTAAAGACGCGACTGAATGGTCAAAATGGTACGGCATGGAGCATGCTTGTCCTGATTTAATCGCTGAGGCGGTTTATGGTTTGCCAGAAATAAATCGTGTGCAAATTGTCGATGCTAATTTAATCGCTTGTCCAGGGTGTTACCCAACGGCAGTGCAGTTGGGGTTTTTACCATTAATTGAAAATGGCTTGGTTGATGTTGAACATTTAATTGCAGATGTGAAATCAGGAGTCAGTGGCGCGGGGCGTAAAGCTGCTGTACCTTCATTAATGAGCGAAACAGGTGAGAGTTTTAAGGCTTATGCTTCAGCGGGGCATCGGCATTTACCAGAAATTAAGCAAGGCTTGTCATTAGTTGCTGATCAGTCGGTAGGTTTGACTTTTGTACCGCATTTAGTGCCCATGATTCGGGGAATACAAGCCACTTTATATGCACAATTAAAAACTGATGCAGTCGATCAATTACAGGCGCTTTATGAGAAGCGTTATGCTAATGAGCCGTTTGTTGACGTTTTACCTGTAGGCGCGCATCCTGATACGCGCAATGTGCGTGGTAGCAATAATTGCCAAATTGCGCTTGTTGTTCCTCAAGGCGGTGATACCGTGGTGGTATTGTCAGTAATTGATAATTTAGTAAAGGGCGCGGCAGGGCAGGCGGTGCAGAATATGAACTTGATGTTCGGCTTTAATGAAAATCAAGGATTGCAAACGATGGCTTTGTATCCGTAATTCTTGACTAAAACAGTAGGTATAGTCATAATCGTGTTACTTTCAATTGCTTAGTGGTTTATACAAATGGCAGATCCAATTATTTTTAGTGATAGTGCAGCGGCAAAAGTCGGTGCTTTAATTGCAGAAGAGGGCAATGATAGCTTGAAGTTGCGCGTTTATATTTCAGGCGGCGGTTGTTCAGGTTTTCAGTATGGCTTTACTTTTGATGAAGACGTCGCTGACGATGATACTCAAGTAGAAAATGGCGGTGTCACTGTACTGGTTGATGCGATGAGCATCCAGTATTTGAATGGCGCTGAAATTGATTATAAAGAAGATTTATCGGGTGCACAGTTTGTCATTCGTAATCCTAATGCTTCAACAACTTGCGGCTGTGGTTCTTCTTTTTCTGTTTAAGTCTTATTGTTGATGGTGAGCTAGATTTTTTTGTGCATCAATAAAATCTAGCTCACTAAAAGCTTCAGCTTAATGCTTGTTAAGCTTGATAAATCCCGCCCAAAATTACCGCTTCTTTTGCTCCAGTTGTCTCAGGTAAATTCCCCGTTAATCCTCGCATCGTTTGTTTCGCTAACCAAGCAAATGCCATTGCTTCCACTTGATCTGGATGTACGCCTTCTGTTTCTGTAGAAACGACAGGCATGCTAAGTAGCAGTCTTAACTCTTGCAGTAAGGTTTGATTATGAATTCCGCCGCCGCAAATAAAAACTTTATCAGTTTCAGGTGCGAATTTCTGTATAGAGTCACTAGTCGTTTCAGCGGTTAGTTGACATAAACTGCGCTGAATGTCTTCCGCTTTGTATGTTGGTAACTTGGCCAGTTTGTTATTTAGCCAAGTGGCTGAGAAATATTCAGGTCCTGTGCTTTTAGGTGGAGGGGCAGAAAAATAATCATCATTTTTTAATGTACTGAGTAATTCAGTCTGTACTTTGCCCGTTGCTGCCCACTGTCCATTTTCATCGTAATGGGCATTTTGATGTTCGGAAATCCAATAATCCATTAGTGTATTGCCAGGGCCGGTATCGAAGCCTAATATGTTTCGATGTATATCTTTGGGTAATAGGGTTACGTTGGCAATGCCACCGATATTAACAATAACTCTATTTTCAGTTGCTGAGTGAAATAGGGCGCGATGGAAAGCTGGGACGAGTGGAGCGCCTTGACCGCCAGCTGCAATATCTTTGCGTCTAAAATCAGCAACTGTCGTGATACCTGTTTTTTGACTAATAATGCTAGGGTCACCAATTTGCAATGTAAAGGGTGGCTTGGAGTAAGGTGAGTGGCAGACCGTTTGCCCGTGGCTACCTATTGCTTTTATCCCGCTTGCATTAACCCTGCTTTGTTTTAATAAGTTAATACAAGCCTCAGCGTAGAGCAATCCTAATAAAGAGTCTAATTCACCATAATCTGATAAAGAAATGGTGTGGTGTGTATTGCATAGTGCATGAATTTTCTGTTTTATTTGCTGGCTATAGGGTTGATAGTAAAAGTCGATGACCTGGGCTTGACTTTCTGAAAAATCATAAAGTCCTGCATCAATGCCATCAACGCTAGTGCCCGACATAAGTCCTATATAGAGTTCAGCGGCCATATTATTGTGATTTTTGCACAAGCTGAGTTTTATTAAGTGACTCTAATTGGCTTAAAAGTGTTTTTGCTTCTTTTAAAAAAGCAGCCTTATATTTTTTTTGAATAGGGTTGGAATTAGGAAGCGATACAGTTAAAGGGTTGCGGTGCCTGCCATTAATACGAAATTCATAATGTAGATGTGGTCCAGAGGCAAGGCCAGTTTGACCCACATAGCCAATAACGTTGCCTTGCTTGACATGTGTGCTGGTGCGCTGTCCTTTACGAAATTTAGACATATGGGCGTATAGCGTGCTGTATCGTTGGCCGTGTTGAATAATGACGACATTGCCATAGCCGCGCTGTTTTCCGCGAAATATGATTTTACCATCCCCTGTTGCTTTTACGGGGGTGCCTGTTCTAGCGGCATAATCAACGCCTTTATGCGCACGAATTCGGTTTAGTACGGGGTGTTTTCGTTTTAAATTAAATCTTGAACTGACGCGTGCGAAAGGAATGGGGGTGCGAATAAATGCTTTACGCATGCTATTGCCCTTAGGAGTGTAATAGCTTATTTTTCCCGTAGGGTCTTTGTAGCGGATAGCTTTTGTTGAGCGACCTTGGTTGATAAATTCGGCTGCTAAAATATTGCCGGTACCTATAAGCTTATCATCTATATATAGAGATTCATAAAGAACAGAAAACTGGTCGTTTTCACGGATGTCTAATGCAAAGTCTATATCCCAGGCGAAAATATTGGCGAGTTGCATGATCGTCTGGTTGGATAGGCCTGCATCAATTCCATCAACAAAAAGTGAGGAATGAATAATTGCGGATGCGCTATTAATGCGACGTTCAATTTCTTTTAGGCTGAGTTCGACACTGAAGTCACCATCTTTAAGTCTTGTTGCTTTGAGCTCTTCGTAAGAACTTTTTTTGTAAGTTAAATGACTGAGTTCGCCAGTAATGTTGAGTCCTATCATTAGCGATTTTCCGGCACGTATTGCGGCAAACTGTGGGCCTATGTCGTTTGCATGGATAATTTTGTGTAAATCAGATTTACTTAGCTTGTTTTTAGAGAATATGACTGATAGGCTTTCCCCTGGCTTAATCTTATGCTCCTGCCAGATCGTAGATAGGCTTTGCATGCTTGGGGTGGAACTGGTTTCGAGGGGTAAGCTGTCCGCCTCAAATGTAGTATTAGTTGAGTCGGGCAGTTTGATGGGTTGTTCGATATTTGTTGTGATATCGGGAATGGTTAATACTATTTCATCGGATGTAGATGGAGTAGGTTTGACTGAAAAAAAAGCGTAACTTCCTGTCGCTAAAATCGCGCAGACTAGGCCTATAATTAGGTGGTTCACGTAGTTGCTTTTTTTCTGCTCGGGTGGAACGCTGGATTGAAGTAGGTCGTTTTGATATTGCATTTGAAGATTATAAGATGTTTTTTTCGCTAATGCCTAATATTATATGGCATCAAATTAGTAAAGAAAGAGCGCGCAACAGTTAGTAAGATAAAAGAGTGTATAACTCATAAAAAGAAATAAGGTGAAGAAATTGCAAGAAGATGTATTGGCGCAAATAAAGCGTGGAACAGATGAAATCCTAGTTGAAGCAGAATTAATTAAAAAACTACAGGAAGGTCGGCCGTTGCGTGTTAAGGCTGGTTTTGATCCAACTGCGCCAGACTTGCATTTAGGGCATACTGTTTTAATTAATAAGTTAAAGCAATTTCAAGACTTAGGGCATGAGGTGCTTTTTTTAATTGGTGACTTCACTGCAATGATTGGCGATCCAACAGGTAAAAGTGTTACGCGTCCTCCTTTGACGCGGGAAGAAATTGTAAAAAATGCAGAGACATATAAAGAGCAGGTGTTCAAGATTTTAGACCCCGCCAAAACTAAAGTTCTATTTAATTCTGAGTGGATGTCCAAAATGTCTGCAGCTGATATGATTCAGCTGGCAGGAAAGGTAACGGTTGCGCGTATGCTAGAGCGTAATGATTTTGGTGATCGTTACAATTCAAATACGCCGATTTCCATTCATGAGTTTCTCTATCCATTGGTTCAAGGCTATGACTCGGTTGCGATGGAGGCAGATATTGAGCTGGGTGGTACAGATCAAAAGTTCAACTTATTAATGGGGCGTACGTTGCAGGGGCATTACGGCAAGCCTCAGCAGTGCACATTAACTATGCCTATATTAGAAGGGTTGGGTGGCGTGCAAAAAATGTCTAAGTCTTTAAATAACTATATAGGGATTAGAGATGAACCGAATGATATGTTTGGTAAGATTATGTCTATATCTGATGAGTTAATGTGGCGTTATTTTGAGTTACTAAGCTTTAGGTCTATGGAAGAAATTACTGGGTGGCATAAGGAATGCGAGGATGGTGCGAATCCGCGTAATTATAAAGTGAAACTAGCGCAAGAGATTATTGCTAGATTCCATAGTGATGCGGCTGCAGTGAAGGCACTTGAAGACTTTGAAGCACAATTTAAGCGCGGCGCAATTCCTGATGACATTGCAGAAATAGAATTGACGGCTTCAGGTGAAGGTTATGCGATTGCTTTATTATTAAAAGATGCAGGGCTAACGGTAAGCACATCAGACTCCAATAGAATGGTTAAGCAAGGAGCGGTTAAGTGTGATGGTGAAAAAATAACAGATGCAAAGCTAGTTGTACCAGCGGGTGTAGAGCATGTGTTCCAAGTGGGTAAAAGAAAGTTTGCGAAAGTTAAAATAAAGTCTTGACCCGGATGGATAAAGCGGTAAAATAGCCAGCTCTTCAAC
>CBDVDU010000067.1:0-10467 GCA_965372825.1 uncultured Gammaproteobacteria bacterium
CCCCCTCAATGCCCATACAAAAACCATCTGGCTTTACTCTAATTGAGCTAATCATGGTGATTGTCATACTCGGTATACTCTCCGCATCTATCGCTCCAAAATTTGCAGGGAAAAGCGCTTTCGCTGAACATGCTTTCTTTGGCGATACCTTAAACGCCATTCGCTACGCACAAAAACTCGCGGTAACAACTGGCTGCAATGTAAAATTCTCGGTTTCTTCCAATAGCTACACTATCACTAGGCGTGGAACTCCTGGCAGTTCCTCCTGCCCTACTACTGGCAATGCTTATAGTTTGTCTGTACCTCACCCAAGCTCAGGCGCTAGTACTTATTCCGGCAATGAAACAGGTGTCACTTTAACTAGCACTGTCTCACCCTTCTATTTTTACCCGCTCGGCACTGCGTCAGACAATGTTACTTTAACAATTAATGGCACAAAAACTATCCACGTTATTAAAGAAACAGGGTTGGTTTATGAATAAAAAAACAGTTTCTAAGACCATACCGCGTAGGTTGGAATTTAGTCGAACGGTACGAATAAATTCCAACCTACAGCAATCAGGGATTACGCTGATTGAACTAATCATTTCTATGGTCATTATCAGTATTTCTTTAACTGGCATTTTTACCGTTATGAATTTAACTGTCAGCCATAGTGCTGATCCTATTATCTATCATCAGGCTATTTCTATTGCTGAAGCTTGTATAGAAGAAATCTTATTAGAACCCTACGCGAGTTTAAACAACTGCTCATTAAGCAATGTACCCGCGAACTATAACGTTTCCTCAAGTATTGGTACTGAGTCACCACTTTCAGGCATTCCTGCAAAGAAAATTTTAGTTACTGTGACCAGTGGTAGCACTAGCATAGAGCTGACCGGCTACAGGACGAATTATTAATGAGTAAACAACAGGAAAAAGGATTTACTCTGATTACTTGTTCACAAGCTCCGCTTGGGAATACATGCATTCACAGCTCCTGCTGTGACCTAACGAACTTTACATACACTCGAAGCAGAGCTTCTAAACATGCATTCCCAACCAGAGTTTGGGAACGAGAAAAAATACATGTAACGGGTTATAGGCCGAGTTATTAATGAATAATCGGCTAGCAAAGGGCTTTACGCTTATTGAACTTATTATGGTGATTGTTATCGTCGGCATTTTATCGACCATGACCACAGACCTCATCACCTTGCCCGTTAAAAGCTATCTTGACCTAGAACGACGTACTACTTTAGTGGATACCGCAGAAATGAGTTTACGTCGAATGCAGCGCGACATTCGACGTGCTTTACCGAATAGTATTATTGCTAATGGCGGCACAACGATTGAATTATTACATACTACAGAAGGCAGTCGTTATCGCGCTAATGTGTCTGACACAGGCCTTGGTGATATTTTAGATTTCACTACAGCTGATACTCAATTTGATGTAATTGGCTCATTAAGCACTGTTCCGAGTGGCTATCTGGTTATTTATAACACCGGAACTCTAGGTTCAAATGCTTATGCCAATGATAACCTTGCCAGCATTGATAATGGAGCGTCCACAATAAATAGCATTCAATTAACAACAGCAAAGCTGTTTCCTTATCGCTCTCCACAGCAGCGCTTTTTTATTGTTGATACACCGATCACTTATAGTTGCATCAATGGTGAGCTGCGTCGCTATGATAATAAAATCGATAGTTCATATATAATTAGCAACCCATCACCTGCTTTATCAGGGTTAAATTATAAACTCCAAGCTAAAACCAAAACCATCGCCTGTAAGTTTGATTATGATCCCGGTAATGCAACTCGATCGGGTCTAGTGACAATAGAAATGACACTCACTGATGATGCAGGAGAATCAGCTAAGCTGATTCATCAAGTTCATGTGGATAATATGCCATGAGAAATCAGAAGGGATTTTCTATCGTGATGGCTATTTTTATCTTAATAGTGCTCAGCCTATTAGGTAGCTATATGGTTAAACTTAGTGGCGTACAGCATGCGACTGCTTTAGGTGCAGTACAGGGTGCAAGAGCTTATTATACCGCACGATCTGGGGTGGAGTGGGGGATAGCGCAATTACTCAATAATGATAGCTGCACTGCTAGCTCTACATTTACTATCAATAATTTTTCAGTTACTGTGAGTTGTAGTGATCAAGGAATAATTTATAACGAAGGGGATTTGAATAGTAATGGCTTAGCGGATGATGATTTTTATATCTATAAAATCAAAAGCACGGCTAGTTATGGTAATTTTACTAGTCCTAATTATGTTTATCGGCACTTGGAAATAACAGTGAAAAAATAGCTACCGTAATAGAGCATAGCCTCAGTCCCAATACTCAAATATCTCTGTTACAAGCGGACTGAAGCCCACCCTACGATTTTTTAATGCTCAATAACACTATTTATGCGGCGTTCGATAAGCTTTACAGTTCACACTAATCCGCTCCATTTTTCTATCTAACTTTAGAGCGGTTAATTGCCCTCCCCATAAACAGCCCGTGTCAATCGCATGTGTATTTTGCGAGTGGTGATAACCAATGGCTGACCAATGGCCAAAAATGATTTTCAAATGCGAATTTTTTCTATTCGGCAAATCAAACCATGGCTTTAAATGTTTCGGTTGACTCCCTAATTCACCACTGTATTGAAAATCTAAACGCCCTTTTTCATCACAAAAACGCATACGCGTAAAACAGTTCACGGCAAAACGTAACTGCTCAGCTCCCTTTAATTTCTCGCTCCAAACATTAGGCTCATTGCCATACATGTTTTTAAAGAACTTTAAATAATGATCGCTGCGCAATTCAGCTTCCACCTTAGCCGCCATTTTCTTAGTTGTAGAAAAATCCCATTGTGGCGGTAGACCTGCATGCAACATACAAAAATCATCATTGTAATGAAACAAAGGCCGGTGCCTTAACCAATCTAATAATTCCTTTTTATCTTTTGCTTCTAGAATCGGCTTTATGGTGTCCTTTGCGCGCAAAGGAGAAGACTTATAAGCAACCCCGAGTAAATGTAAATCGTGATTACCTAGTACGGAAACAGCAGAATTACCTAATGATTTAATAAACCGTAAGGTCTCTAAAGATTTCGGCCCACGATTAACTAAATCGCCAACAAACCAAAGTTGGTCTGTTTTTTTATCAAAATTGATTTTTTTTAATAAACGCAATAAATCATCATGACAGCCCTGTATATCACCTATCGCATAAATAGACATTGTTAGTGTAGTGTTCGTGGAATTGAGAGTGTAAATTGTGGGATAAGTGCATCAAATGTTTCGCCCGCATCGGACACCATCTTATATTCGCCTTGCATAACAGCCACCGCCGTATTAATCATCGCACCACTGGTATAAGTAAAAGCTTCGCCTGGTTTTAAATGCGGTTTTTTACCCACCACGCCATCACCACGCACTTCTTCAACCTTACCATTTGAATCCGTAATCAACCAATGTCGGCTGAGTAGTTTCGCGGCTGTTGCACCAACATTTGCAATCGTTATAGTATAAGAAAAAGCATATTTATGCTCACTAGGCTTAGATTGGTCTTCTATATAGCGAGCTTTAACCTCAACTAAAATTTTATTTTCTTCACTCATGTAAAAAGCTACCCCTGATAATAAGTAAATATTCTAGCACCTATCTTGCCCGACTTAGATACAATTAACAAAAACCTACAATACAATCGCACTGCCTGACTATGAATCAAAAAAACATAATCCAAGAGATGAAAGTCCTACCCATTATCAACTCAGAGTTTGAAATACAGCGTCGAATTGATTTTATTAAGCAGCAACTCAAACAAGCAAAGTTAAAAAGTTTAGTACTAGGCATTAGCGGTGGAGTTGATTCTACAACTTGCGGTCGGCTGGCACAATTAGCTATTAATCAACTGAATGCAGAAGAGGGCAGTAGTGATTATCAATTTATAGCTGTACGCTTACCTTATAAGATCCAAGCCGATGAAAGCGATGCGCAACTCGCCTTGCAATTTATCCAGCCCAGTCAAAGTATTGCCATCAATATACAAGCGGCAGTAGAAGGCATGCATAATGAAACAACTCAGCAATTAAAGCAACAAGGCTTACTCACAAACTCAGCCACCAATATAGACTTTCACAAAGGCAATGTTAAAGCCCGCGCGCGCATGATGGCTCAATATGAAATCGCTGGTTTATTAGGTGCTTTAGTTATCGGCACCGATCACTCTGCGGAAAATATAACCGGATTTTTCACCAAGTGGGGCGATGGTGCCTGCGATCTAGCGCCACTTTTTGGTTTAAATAAACGCCAAATCAGACAATTAGCAACAACACTAGGCGCACCAGTATCTCTGATTGAAAAAGCACCAACTGCAGACTTAGAAGACTTAGAGCCAAATAAAACAGATGAAGCAGCGCTAGGTTTAAGCTATCATCATTTAGATGAGTTTCTTGAAGGTAACCCTATTCCTGAACATGTCAGCCAATTAATTATTGATAATTTCCATAAAACACAGCATAAGCGCCAAGCTATTCCGACGCTGTATGATTAACAGAGTTACGCTTGTTTTATAAATATTTGCCCTGCAAGCGCTTATGCATCGCTTTAGGTACTTTGATATAACTTCCACCAAACTGTCATCTACTTTTCATTTTATGCTGCTAAGCTTGCAAAATGAAATTATGCATAATCTTAAACCTAGCCGCGCTTAGCTTTGCTTTCTCAAGTAACCTATCGGCCAACGCAGACCTAGAACCGGTTAAATTACAACTAAAATGGACTCATCAATTTCAGTTTGCTGGCTATTATGCAGCCCAAGAACAAGGTTACTACGCTGATGTCGGTTTAGATGTTCAGTTTATAGAACGTACTGCCCTCATTACTCCTATTGGCCAAGTGACTTCAGGTAATGCAGAGTATGGTGTAGGAGACTCTGGTCTTTTGCTTAATCGAGCAAAAGGCTCGCCGATTAAAGCTCTAGCGGCAATTTTTCAACATAGCCCTCTAGTATTTATCTCAAAAAAATCTTCAGGCATTATTAGCCCTTATGAAATGCAAGGCAAACGCTTGATGTTGGACACCAATACTGAAGAGCAAGCGCCTTTAAAAGCATTACTGGCTGATGCTGACTTAAGCCATAGTGACTTTAGCTCAATGGCTCACACCTATAATTACGAAGCCTTCATCAATAACGAGGCTGACGTTATTACCGCCTACCTCACAGATGCACCTTTCTACTTCCAAGAGCAGGGCGTTGAAATCAATATTATTAATCCACAAAATTACGGTATCGATTTTTATGGTGACATTCTCTTTACCAGTGGCCAAGAATTAAAAAGTCACCCTGGTAGAGCGGATCGTTTTTTGGAGGCTAGCTTAAAAGGGTGGCACTATGCGCTCACTCATAAGGCAGAACTTGTACAACTTATTCACAGTAAGTATAAAAGTACACTCAGCCTCAATAATTTACTTAATGAAGCCAAGGCAACAGAGAAACTTATTCTTGCCGGTATCATTCCACTGGGCGAATTAAAATCCAGTCGTTTGCAGCGCATTACTGAAGTTTATGCACAATTTGACCTGGCTAAAAAGCTAAACACAAAAGAGTTAGAAGAGTTTATTTATAACAAATCAGGCTCGTCAAATCTCAGTACGCAAGAACAAGCATGGCTAGATCAACATCCAAACCTTAGTTTTACCGGCGATCCCAACTGGCTGCCTTATGAAGCCTTCGACGCTGATAACCAATACATTGGTATTGTTGCAGAACATTTAAAATTAGTTGAACTACATCTAGGCATCAATTTCAATATCGTTCCCAGCAAATCATGGCAAGAATCAGTAGCCAAAGTTCGCAACGGCGAAATAGATATTATTTCAGAAACGGTCGACTCTGAACTACGTAAGGAAATGGACTTCACCAAAGTTTACCTTTCAAGTCCTATCATTATAGTCATGGCCGAGCATCAACCTTATGTGGATAACATACAACAAATTGCCAATAAGAAAATTGCTCTGATTAAAGATTATGGCTACGTGCAACAGGTTACCAACAAATACCCTAATATCAACTATTACTGGGTCAACAATATTGAAGAGGGCTTACAGGCGGTATCATCGGGTAAAGTTGATGCTCTTTTTTCTACCTTAACGCATACGGCGTATCAAATATCTAAGGCCGCGATTAGTAATATCCGTATAGTTGGAAAAACCGAATTTACTAATGACCTTGCTTTGGGGGTTAAAAAAGAATACGCCCCTTTAATTCCTATTCTTAATCGCGCCTTTGCAGCAATCACCGAACAAGAAAAAAAACAGATTTTTGACAAATGGGGAGACACGCAATTTGCACCAGAAACTGACTATATTTTAATCGCTAAAATTGCAGCTACATTTCTATTATTAATCGCAATCTCTCTGTATTGGATTCGTAAACTACGTCATCAAATCATTGCCCGCGAACGTGCCGAAAAAGCATTACTCATAAGCGAACAGAGTTTTCGTTCATTACTCGATGGAGTGTCTGATATTGCGGTGCAAGGTTTCAATATACAACGTGAGATATTTTTCTGGAATAGAGCCAGTGAAATACTCTACGGCTTTAGCGCAAAAGAAGCTATTGGTCAGAAAATTGAAGATCTTATTTTTCCAGAACACCTTAAAGATAATTACATTGCTGCCGTCACTGAGCATCTAGAATATGGCTTGCCTATTGAGGCTGCAGAAATTGAAATAAAAAATAAAGCAGGCGACCCAGTTTATGTTTTTGCCAGTCATGTTATGCAAATCAATGCGCACGGCGTAAAAGAAATGTTTTGTATTGATATTGATTTAACTAAGCAAAAACAAGCACAGGAACAACTTAAAATCCTTTCCTTAGCGGTTCAATATAGCCCTAGCGCGGTTATGATTACTGATGTCAACAGCATCATTGAATATATCAATCCAAAGTTTACTGAAATTACGGGGTACTCAATAGATAATATTATCGGTAAAAAACCTCATTTATTAGCATCAGGAAATACCACTCCTGAAACCTATACAAAACTTTTGGACACCATTCTATCAGGCAATGTGTGGCGCGGTGAGTTACAAAATCGTAAGAAAAATTCTAATTTATACTGGTCTCGCGAATTTATTGCCCCTATAACTAATGATACCGGAAACATCACCCACTTTGTCTCTATGCAAGAAGACATTACCGAATCAAAACGTATTAATGATGAAGTTCATCATCGAGCTAATCACGATATGTTAACGGGCTTGGTCAACCGCTCTGAATTTGAACGCCGCCTTAAAAATATCGTAAAAAAGAAGAATGCTACGCACGCTTTATGCTTTTTAGATTTAGACCAATTTAAAATAGTCAATGATACTAGCGGTCATGTTGCGGGCGACGAACTACTACGCCAACTAGGTTCATTACTCGATGCCAACGTCCGCCAACGAGATACTTTAGCGCGTCTTGGCGGCGATGAATTTGCCATTTTAATGGAGCATTGTGATATTGATAATGCCTTAAATGCCGCCGAAAAAATACGTCAGATAATCGCGGACTTTCAATTTAATTGGGATACCCGTAGCTTTCGAATAGGAGTTAGCATAGGTCTAACAATCATTAACGAAAGCAATAGAAATCCCTCAGAAATCATCAAACAAGCTGACTTAGCCTGCTACGCGGCAAAAGATGGTGGTCGTAACCGTATTCATCTTTATCAGGCAGGCGACGAACAGCTGGCTCAAACAGAGGGCGATATTCATTGGGCTTCACGTATTTCAGAAGCTTTAGAAAATGACTATTTCCAACTTTTTATACAAAAAATAGCTCCTATATCCAACTCAAATCTAGATGTAAGTTATGAAATCCTGTTACGGCTTGTAGAACCTAATGGCGACATTATTCCGCCTGGTGCATTCCTACCGACTGTTGAGCGTTACAATTTGGCTTATAAGGTCGATCGCTGGGTCATTAACAAAACCTTCCAATGGATAGCGGAAAATAAAAACCAATTAGAGCATATCCATCATTTTGCCATTAATTTATCCGGTCAATCTTTAGGCAATGAAGCTTTATTAGCGCATATCATCAATTTGTTTAACGAGCATGTCATTCCTGCTAATAAAATCACTTTTGAAATCACCGAAACAGCGGCCATCAGTAATTTACGTGATGCCTCGAATTTCATTAAAAAATTAAAACGACAGGGTTGTCGATTCGCTCTAGATGACTTTGGTTCAGGGCTATCCTCCTTTGCCTATCTTAAAAATCTACCCGTTGACTATTTAAAAATCGACGGTATGTTCGTTAAAGACATCTTAAATGATCCAATTGATGCGGCTATGGTTCGCTCAATTAATGAAATTGGCCATGTCATGAATATTCAGACGGTTGCTGAATTTGTTGAAAACAAAGAAATCCTACAACAGTTAGAAATAATAGGTGTCGATTTTGCACAAGGTTATGGCATAGGTAAGCCATTTCCACTGAGTAACCTTTTATTAATCGTTTAACCGTTCCCTATTTTATTCTCCAATAAATTTTCATATTAACCCTTTGTAGCCCGTTATGAAACGCTAGTGGAATACGAGGATTCAATAATCCAATTTTCCGTACTCCACTTTGTGCTCTATGAGTCACAAAGCTTGATACGAGTAACGAACGATTAATTCTTTAAGCTGCAATCAATATTACTTTACTGCTCTAATCAGCTTCACTAGATGTGAGCTTGCAGCCAATACTTCTACCGAACTAAATCCACATGCTTGTACTGTTTTAACCGTTTGCCTATTAATATTTGCACCCACCAATCGTACCGTTAGAGGGTTAATCAGATGCATAATCGGCGCGATGAATTTATTCGCACTCAATACATGCTCTAACAATAAAACTTCACCGCCAGGTTTACAGACTCGTTTTAATTCTCGTAAACCTTGCTCAGGATCAGGTACTGAACAAAATAGAAATGTGCCAATCACTGTATCAAAATGATTATCAGGGTAATCTAACGCCTGCACATCCATCTCTAATAATTCGATATTCAGACTCAAATTTTGGCGTTTCTTTTTCGCCTCTTGGATCATCACAGGGCTAAAATCAATTGCGCTGATATTTTTATTAGCAGGATAGTAAGAGAAATTTTTCCCAGTACCAACACCTACTTCGAGAATTTTGTCTCCAGTAACCTTATCCCAAATATGCGTTCGTAAATCACCAAACATCATTTTTTCCATCATGCCTTCGATGCGATCAAAATAAGGGGCAATGCGATCGTAACGTTTTTTTATAATATCGGTTTGCGTGGTCATAGGCTTTTAGGTTTAGGGGTGAGAGGTAAATAACTTAGGTTCAAGTAATATACGAATTTCGCATTCTGTGGGAGTGGCTTTAGCCACTCCCACAACATAAATCAATAAGAGGGGAGGGCTTGTCGGGTTGCGTTTTTTAATGCTCCACAATAAAAAATCTAATCCGGCCTACATTATTTATACAGCAATAGGCGCAGAAATATGTGGATGCGGGTCATAGCCAACGATTTCAAAATCTTCAAACTGATAATCAAAAATGCTATCTGGCTTACGTTTAATAATTAACTGTGGCAGTGCTTTAGGCTCTCGTTGTAATTGGGTTTTCGCTTGCTCAAAATGATTGCTATACAAATGACAATCACCAATTGAAATAATAATTTCCCCAACATCTAAATCACATTGCTGCGCGATCATATGCGTGAAAATTGCTAGACTACAAGTGTTATACGGATTACCTAAAAACAAATCATTACTGCGTATATATAAAGATCCGCTGAGTTTACCGTCAGCAACATACCATTGATAAAGCAAATGACAGGGGGGGAGAGCCATTTTTCCATTAGCCACATTTTCTTGTGGTGTTTTACTTTCATCGGGTAAATCTGCGACATTCCATCCACTGATAATATGTCGGCGGCTATCGGGATTATTTTTAATACCCTCAATTAAAGCACTCACCTGATCATAGCTTTCGCCTTCCACACCTTGCCAATTTCGCCATTGTGCACCATAAACGGGCCCTAATTCACCCGTTTCTGTTGCCCATTCATTCCAAATGCTTACACCATTATCATTGAGATATTTTATATTGGTATCACCTTTTAGAAACCAAAGTAGCTCATGAATAATAGACCTAGTATGTAGGCGTTTAGTTGTCACTAAAGGCAGTCCTTCTTGTAAATTAAAGCGGATCTGACGGCCAAAAAGTGATTTAGTCCCCGTCCCAGTGCGATCGCCTTTTAAACAACCAGTGGTAAGCGTTTCTTCTAGTAATTCAAGATATTGTTTCATTGTTCTGTTGTGTGTAATGCGTTAAGTATCTGTGTAAACACATTTAACATTTCTGTAGGATGGGTAGAATGGAGTGTCTACTTTTAGGCACGAAATGAAACCCATCAATCTCACGCAGAATGATAGGTTTCGCAAAAAGACGCTCTACCCACCCTACAT
>CBDVDU010000068.1:0-10387 GCA_965372825.1 uncultured Gammaproteobacteria bacterium
CCCACAGACACCACAACGCCTTGTTCTTTAATGCGTAATTTAGGCTGATAGAGATTTAGCCATTTATGTTGCTTTTGCAATAGCTTACTATCAGCATCCAAATCGACATCAAAAGTCATCGGCAAACTCCGCAAAACCGCTTAACTCATGCTGCACATTAGCATGCAATACCCAAGCGTCTTTATCAATTTTGAGTCCAGCAATCAGTGCTGGATCTAAGCTGTATTGAAACTTTAAGGGCTTATCGATTAATTTAATAAACTTTTGTTCCAGTTGCTGTACTTGGCTTTCACTGAGCGGATAAACGCTGCTAACTTGAATAGTCAGTGTCGTTTCGCTTTCCGTAGTTTGCAAAATTGATTGGCAGGCTTCTGGCAGTTGTTTTAATTGGCTCAGCAATAAGTCAAACAGGTGCGCTTCCAGTTCCGGTCCGGCAGTTTGTTGCAGTAATAAGGTTGCAAAACGAGCACCATTTTGTAACGCTAAGGTTTGCTGATGACGCTGTAACTCTTGCTGTTGTCGTTGCAAGGCGGCTTGGTTTTTACTGCGTTCCTGTTCTAGTTCTTTTTGTAGTATTAATAAATGATGTTGCCGTTCCGTTTCCATTTTCTGATGCAATTGAGTTATGGCATTTTGCTTTTCCAAATTCCATTCTTGCAGACGATTGCCATAGCTTTTCTTGAGTTCTTCCGCTTCCTGGCGCATTTGCGCGGCTTCGGCCAGAGATTGGTCAATTTTCTGCTTGCGCTGGGCAATAATATTACGCACAGGTTTGTAAAACAGGCGCTGTAGTATCCAGACCAGAACCAGAAAATTAATGATTTCCAGTGAAAAAGTGGACAGATTAAATTCCATCATGAGCCGCCCTGGTTAATGAATGATATAAGCGAGCAAGGGATTTTTAAACAACACGATCAAAATAATGACCAAGCAGTAAATCGCCAGTGATTCAATCATCGCGAGACCGATAAACAGAGTACGCATAATTGAACGTTCTGCTTCTGGCTGCCTTGCCAGCGCTTCCAATGCGCTACTAATAGCTTTGCCCATTGCCAAAGCGGGGCCAAGCACACCAATGGCGATACCAATGACGGCAGCAATCGTTGAACCTAAAACTATCATAGTGATATCGCTCATAATTATTCCTTTGAATTAATTTGTTGAGATTGCATGGCGCTAGCTAGATAAATCAAAGCCAACATACCGAAAATATAAGCTTGTACTAAAGCTTCAATAATATGCAGCATTAAAATAGGGATTGGCGCTAGAAAGCCAGCGACTAAAACAATCAACATCGCTGCCATTTCCAGACTCATAACATTACCGAATAAACGTATCGCCAGCGCTAGCGTACGCGTCAATTCACTGATTATATGAAACGGCAATAACATCGGTGTTGGCTGTAAATAATGATGCAGGTATTTTTTTAAGCCCTGAGTGCGGATACCAAACCAATGTACTGATAAAAATACCAGTATGGCTAGTGCCGAAGTAACCGATAAATCGCCCGTAGGCGAGTGCAATCCCGGAATCAATCCCACCATATTGGCAATAATAAGAAACACCCATAAAGTAGAAATAAATGGCATAATAAGCCGCCCATGCTCTGGTGTTACCTCTAAAACAGTCTGTTCCATTGCCTCGAAGATTCCTTCGATCACGGTTTGTACGCCATTGGGTAACATCTGCATGTGCCTAGTTGCTAGCCAGACTAGGCTGATAATAAATACCATTACGCCCCAGGTCGAGATAACCGAGGCATGAATAGTTAGCTGGCCTAGCGTTAGAGAATATGCTTTTTCCATATCTTTAATCCTGTTCTTTGATTAAGAGATAAACATTGAGTGCACCAACAAATACCCCCAATATCAATAAGTTCAGCGTCCAGCTCATCGAATACCCTGTCTCTAAACTATCCAGCCAAGCACCTAAATATGCGCCACCAACAATGGGTAATACCAATACCAACCCCAGAGTGCCTAAATACAATGTTTGCGCCAGAATACTGCTTTGTTCGCTACGCGCTTTTTTAATGCGTCTGACCTGACTATCAACTTGTCTTTGTAAGCGTTGTTTTTTATTCATATTACGCGTCCTATTTGAATGCTGTAATGTTTTGAACATAGTACGCGGTTGAGCATGATGCGCTTCGTACCTCAGCAGCATCCTATTTCATTTTTTACATTAATTTTCACTTACGTGGGAGATATATTATTACATGTCATTGTTACGTTGTAGCTTCCACAGTCGGGTCAGCATGGATTGTTCCATTTTCTGCAAACTACTGCGCGTGGCTATCAATGTTTCTTCTTCAGCTAGCAATTGCTGCTGTAGCTGCGCACTGATACGTTCAAAATCGTTATCAATCAAAAAATTCTGCGTGCTAATGCTTAACTCATTCTTATTAAAGTAGAGTACACCGCCAGATAAGGCCATATACTGCCATTCTTCAGTTTGCAAGCGATAGCGGAACAGGCCAAAAACTAACGTCGTCATAAACCGTGCATGATGCGCCTGCAAACCAAAGCTACCGTTGTCATCTTCACCAACAAAAGAAGTCACATTGTCAATACGTTGCTGCTGTGTGGCATCATATAGTTGCAGGCTAAACGTATTCACAGCTCATCCTGCATACTGCCGCGCATATAACACTGTTGCTCAGATATATCATCGTATTTACCCTGTAAAAAGGCTTCACAATCCGTTAAGGTTTTTTCTAATGGCACGGACACGCCGGTATGTTGGCCATTTTGTTCTAGAACTTTAAACGGCTGCGTTAGATAACGCTGTAATTTGCGCGCACGCATCACAATTTGGCGATCAGTTTCCGATAATTCCTCTATACCTAACATAGCGATAATATCCTCCAACTCATGATAACGCGCTAAATGCTCACGCACACTTTCGGCAATCGAATAATGCCGTTCACCCAATGCGTGTTTATCCATTAGTTTACTACCAGAACGTAAAGGGTCAACTGCGGGATAAATACCTTTGCTGGCCTGATCTCTGGATAAAATAACAATGGTATCTAGGTGACTGAGAATCGCACTCACTGCTGGGTCGGTCATGTCGTCAGCGGGCACATAAACGGCTTGTACCGAAGTAATATTACCACTGCGTGTTGATGAAATACGATCTTCAAGCTCAGCGACTTCGGTACTTAAAGTGGGTTGATAGCCGACAGTGGCGGGCATACGCCCGAGTAGACTAGAGACTTCGCTGCCTGCTTGCACAAAGCGAAAAACGTTATCCATGACAAATAGCACTTCTTTTTGCAAGGTATCACGTAAATATTCGGCATAAGTCAGCGCCGATAAACCAATACGAAAACGTACCCCAGGTGATTCATCCATTTGCCCGAAAACCATCAGAGTATCCTGCATCACACCGGCCTGTTGCATTTCCTGCCACAGTTCATGCGCCTCGCGAATACGCTCACCGACCCCAGCAAATACGGAAACCCCCTTGTGAATAGCAGAAACAGCATGGATAAATTCCATTATCAATACAGTCTTTCCAACTCCTGCACCACCAAACAACCCCGTTTTCCCGCCTTTGACAAAAGGACAGAGTAAATCGATAACTTTGATACCAGTTTCTAAAATTCCACTAATTCCGGTGGCTTCATAAAGCGGGACAGGTTTAGCATGAATATTACGGAATTCTTGTTGCGGTAGCTCTGGTAAACCATCTAGTGGCTCGCCAAAGATATTTAGTAACCGTCCTAGGTATTGTTTATCCACTGGCACATGCAATGGCGCCCCAGTATCATAAACGGGCATACCTCGACTTAGTCCGGCTGTACCATGTAAGGTAATAGCACGAACATAACGTTGGTCTAGGTGCTGATGCACTTCAAACAGAAAGGTACTGTGATCAAAACGAGTACATAAGGCCTGACGCAATGGCGGTAATGTTTTGCAATCAATAGTCACCACAGGACCATGGACTTCGGCAATCACGCCGATAGCGATTTGTTCTCTGCTGATAGGTTTGCGCACTCGTCTAATCTCCTGCTGGAATTAATCTAAACGGAGTCGACGTAGAATTCGGAACACAAACCCCGTTAAAGGTTTTTCTTAGTACTTTATATGGCATTCCCGTAATGAATGACCTGTTAATTCGTTGTTTTTGAAGTGATTTGAGGGAAAAAAACTCAGTAAAACAATCAAAGTTAAGAAACAAGCATCCCAGATATTTGTTTAAATCAAAAAACTATAGTTTTTACTTTTTTATTCTAAAAAGTAAAAAAAAGGTCCTATTTAGGGTTAAAACACTGATAATAGAGACTAACGTTACTTTTCGTGTGCGCTGGACTTCAAACTCCTATTCCACCCAATAGTTTAGATACCTCAAATCCTGAAGTTACAGCTCCCTCATGCAAACCATCAAAAAGATAAGCACCTGCATGATAAGTGTTATTTTCACCGTTACTTGCTAAAACCTCCTGACGATAGCGAATGGACTCTACGTTGTAGCTTGGCGTTGTATGCTGCTGTACATCAATAATTTTCTCTGGCGCAATCTGTTGTTCCAGATTATAGGCGAGACTAAAATGAGCGCATGTTTTTGGATCTATGCCGCATAAGCGGTCTAAATAGGCGTTGTAACCAGCATCCCCCGTACCTTTTTGGAAAAGATCAAACTCACAAAAATAACTCACGCCGAAATGTTTATATATTGAGGTATCGGTATGAATAACCGTATTGATAACATTCGCTTGCCAAGCCTGAAATCGCCTAATTTCATTTTCTGTGGGATCTTGCAGTAAACTTAGTACCTGATCAGGTGTCGTAGCGAAAATGATTTTATCAAAATGCTGACATTCGCCGTTAGCCATATTTATTTTCACCCCAGTTGAATCTCGAGTAATCCCGACAATATTAGCCGCACAATGAATTGAACCACGAAATCCTAATAGGATTTTTTCTATATAAGTATAAACACCGCCATCAATACGATTCCACTGGGTGGATATGCCGGAATGATTAAGTAAAGGTATGCCTATTTCCGCGGGAAAATCAGCAATCGTTTTATAAGGCATAGAATACGCGTACATCAGCAACATTTTTAGCCACCGCGCACCGATACTATTAGCTAAATAGTCTGAAATCGGACGGTTACGCAATGAATCTTCACTGGCTATCGCTATCCGGGCTAGAAAACATAAGTAGGAAAACATAATAGGTGTGAGCTTAAGACCCTCGATAATTTTTTCCCGCAGTGTTTTACAACCGTAGCGGATAGTTCCAACGGATTTGTAATAATGCCTATCGTCTAAAAAAAGTTCACTGGAAATAGGAGTCTCTTTCAGCGGTACCTGAAGGCTATGCATTAATTTTTGGAAATTCGGAAAGTAATCACGCTGAAACTCGATAACGCCATTGTCCAGAATAATGCGTTTATCCAATGAGGCACAGGCAATATTCTTATTCAAAGTGCGGATATTGCCACCCAGCACTGGCCGCTTTTCAAATACAGTAACAGCATGAACTTTATCCAGTAAATGCGCCGCGGTCATTCCGGCACCACCACCGCCGATGATGGCAATTTTCATGGTAACTGCTTGGCTAATACCGAATCGCCACTTAATGTTTCGTACAATTTACAACCAGTGCCAATCGTTCCGGTAAAACTGGGAGAGCCTGATGAGGCATTACAAAAATAGAAATTCTTGAGTGAGGTTTGATGGTCTAGTCGATCAGCAGCGAAATTTTCTGGTGTTAGATTCGATCCATAGGAATTACCCTCAGGACTGCGACAAAAACTTTCATTGGTCGTTGGGCTACCTAGCATTTTAAAAACCAAATGCTCCCGAAAATTAGGCACGTAGCGTTGCTCCATAATATCGATTATGGCATCAAAAATTTCTTTTTTCTTTTTTCGATAAGCACTAGCATCGCGCAGCTTAAGATCATGAAAATAATGATAATTGGCAACGGTTATAAACTGAATAATTTGCTCTCCCTCGGGGCAATCACCATGATCCTCAGTAAGAAATCCCGGCGTAGTTACACCAAAACTAAGCGCGGTATAATCCCCTCGATCATACATATCGGCGAAAGCTTTATTCAGGTCAGCTTGTTCGCTGTGAAATAAATTCCAACGGCCAAAACCGTAATCCTTTAAATTTATGCCCTTGACCACACAATAGGCGACAAAATTTGAAGGCGAATAGTCATAATCCAGTTTAGCTCGTACAGCATTGGAAAATTTACTCCTGCCGATCATAGCCGCCGCGTGTTTTGGGTCAAAATTACAAATTACATCTTGTCCATAATAGTTCTGAAACAGCGTAGGATTTTGCACATCCATCGTGTTTACACCGATCACTCGGTTTTTTTCAAGTATAAAATCTGTTACCTTTTGATTGAAAATGATTTCCCCAGCATTATCCTCAATCACCTTAACCAAAGAATTAATGACGTGCTCGAAATGATGTGTTGGGTAATATGCGCCACGACAATACCCAGTAAACAGCGTTACCCAAGCAAAAAATGACAATTTATTAGGTGGCAGTAAAAAATCTGGCCATTGCAGAGCTAACAGGGTTTGCGCTTCCAGCGGCAATTTGAATGCATCAAATACCTCCTGTAAAGTTGATTTGTGGTATTTAATGACGTGCCAATTGTTTAATGGATGGCTCAGCACCAAAGCAATATTTAACGGTTCCGGAAGTTTTTCTAATTCTCCTGCCGTCTCCCACACTGTAGCAATAAATTTCCGCAAGGGTTCGCTATGTTCGGGAAAGAGCTCCGCTAGGCGCTCACAGAGTTTGTCCTTATTGTAAGGAATATCCAGTGCGTAGCCAGGCAATCGCATATGGTCGTAACCATTGGCATCATATTGCTCAAAGGTGACGATTTTATCCAGCCCCAGTTTTTTTAGCACGCTATTAACTGTACGTCCTTCAGAACAATTCCAAACATAATGTAATTGTGCATTAAAGTGGTACTTTTCACCTTCTACAAAGGTGTGACCATAGCCACCAGGGAACTCATGCGCCTCGAGCACTTTTACTTTCTTACCGGCTTTAGCCATCAGCGCGGCAAAGGATAAAGCGGCAAGTCCACTACCCAGAATCAGATAGTCAGGGCTTGAATTTAATTGTGTATTCGGCATCTTACATCCTCTGGGATATATTAATAAAAACATCTGGTACTTAGTCTTGGTAGCCTAACCAGTACTCCTCCTGACGTCAGAATGATCTGCTATCATCTCTACTTTAGAAGAGTCCTAAATCTTTGTAATGACACTAGGATTTAAGATTCCCCTCCGCCGAAATGACATCATTCTATCAGTCATTTGCAACCTTCAACGACCGAATCCGATTAATTGCGGCAGCCACTTCGTATTTCCGTGGATAAGATAAAGTACCAGGGTAATCGGGTTGTAAAAAAGACAAGCCTTGCTGATCTAGTTTTTGGTATAAGCAATGCAAGCAATCATTAATTGTTTGTGTTTTATCAGTGCTATTTTGCATAGAAAATCTAATGCGTAACAAGCAATAACCGACACTCTGCATTTGCGGTGCTTCGACAATTTGCGGTAAGGCTTCTAGGTTGATTAAGTCCATCCCATATTCCAACTGCTTGGGTGCATTGCGTAATGGCTTGATCCGTATGGGTACTTCTTTTTTCAGCCGACAATTGATATAGGCTGGAGAAAAATTATCTGCCGTCAGCCGTCTATGCGCTGAAAAGTGTAAAGGCTCCGAACTTTCTTCGGCTATTTCTCCTAGCACTGCTCTTACTTTAATACTTATATCTTTACACTGATAATTATCCATTAGCAAACAAGTATCTGCTTTTTGTAAAAAACCACCTAAGCCGCCCACAACAAATATCATAGAAACCCCCTGTTGTTGCCAAAGCGAACGGACTATCGAATAAAGCGGCTTAATCGGTTCATTGGTGGAATCTAATACTTTCTCTATTAGCGCATCTCTAAATAAAAAATTGCTGGCGCAGGTATCTTCATCAAATAACAGTAAACGTGAACCTAACTCTAGTGATTCGACTATGCTGGCCGCTTGTGATGTGCTGCCACTGGCATTTTCAGAAGAAAACTGCTGGGTATTTAAGCCATTGGGCAATAAACCTATAAAAGGGCTAATATCAACATTTTTAATACTTCGGCCTTCTTCAGCGCGAATGAAAACCGCATCGTCGCGGGTAACTATATATTCTCTGCCATCACCGGGGATATAAGCATAAACACCCGCCAATAGCGCCTGCAACAAGGTGGATTTCCCATGATAACCACCTCCGGTAATGCACGTTATTCCCGCTTTAAGCGCCATTCCCCGAATACTGCAATTATCCGCTAAAGGAATATCAACCTGGAGCGTTTTCGGTGTTTGAAAGGCTGTTATTGCATCTCCCTCTGCCGGCCTATCATCAGTGCCACTGCGCCTGGGTAAGTGGGCGTCATTAGCAATAAAAACAATATAGCCGTTGTGTTGCATATAGTCTTTTATGGATTGACGCTTAATTTGTACGTCTAGGTATTGAGCCAATTGCTTTTTTGTTGCTGGACTATAATCTTTATAATACAAAGCATAATCAATGATTAGCACTAATTCCTGAGTAAACATTAACCAAGCTTGTTGTCCGTCAAATAGACCGCCGCCAGACCCTTTTCCGGGCAAACTCAAGATAAAACGCAGCTCGATATTCTGTTCAGAAAATAATACGCTATCGCGTTCCAACATTTTCTGACTTAGTTCAATCGTATAAAAGGAACCACTACCCTCTTTACCTCTGTTTTGTTGGGCAAATTTTTCAATGCCTCGTTTAAATCTGCGGATCAAAAAATCGGCAACGGCTAAACGACAGTGCGCTGAATTTAAAAACTGCTGGGGTAACTCACTTGCTTCAATAGCAACTTTAAGACTCGCAATTGAGGCTGGATTAGCTCCTGGACTTCCTTGTATTTTAAGGAATCGAAACTGATACCGTGGGAACTGAAAATCACCGGTTAATTGTTGTATTTTTGGGTAAGGCTTATTAGCAATCGAATCAATCAACTTTTTTAATTTATGCATTTTTCCTACCTACCTTAAGTATGGGTGAACTTATAGAATACCATCGGTCACCGTCATCATAGTGAGGGCATTCACCCTATCAGTATGTTACCTGTATTCACTGACATGATGGACGGTATGCTGGAGTCTTCTTTAGAGCAATTAGATAACATGGGGTTAATTATGGAGAAACCTCATGTACTCGATGTTGTAACACTTAATCGAATGATAACCTTGTACACAGATCAATTAGAGGATCAACAGTTGTTTTTGAACCAACTTGAACGCTGGAAGCAAGGAAAAATAAACGATCTCGAGTTGACAGAAGTTAATCGATTAATAAGACAGTCAGAAAAACTAAAAGAAATTAATGAAAAGATTTTAAAGCTGCTTGATCATATGCTTAGGTAAATGGGGTTAATTAATTAAAAGACCGATAAGTTTCCTGACCACCCTGCAAGCCTTTATACTAAGGCTATTCAGAGAAATTATCGTTTTCAAACTCAGCAAGCAGATGGGTGTTGATTTTATATGATGTTATTTTACATTATATAAAACATATAAATAAGTAACCAGTTGATTATAAAGATACTTTATATGCTTTAATGTAAAAACAAGCCTCGAATTCTACTGTTTTATAAAAACTGTAATGTAGACCAAAAAATAGTTTTTTTACTAAATTTAGCCTAAAAATGGCCATTTTTTCATAAAACCAATATATTTACCTATAAATACATTGGTTTTATGGGGAAATATACGGAATATAATCAACAGGTTACAATCGATACATCATTGTAAATCAACACCCAAGCAGATTCTTCATAACTTATTGAATATCAATCAATTCTTTGTTGTCGTAAAATTCATATTTTCCAATAAAGCTAATATGCTGCCATGCAACAGGTGAAAAGCGGAGAATTTCTTTGGCTTTTTGCAGGTCAAAATCCAAGTAATGCTGATAAAGCATCGATAACAAGCTGGCGTTATAAAAAATAACCGCATTCGCACAGAGTCGAATGGCTTCCGCATTGATATCTAACTCGATTTCATTTTTACCATTCAACATTCTACCTCCACTGACTTTAGCAATGGTCGAGCTAAGCTGATGATAGGATTCTCCGCGATTTAAAGCCCCTTGAACAATGCTACGCACTTCAGGTATATCAATCTAAGTGAGTAGATAATCGGTCATAATAATTTCATCAAATGCAATGAGCGCATTTAATGTTGGATTGGTTTTCGTGTATGACGATAACTTACGTACAATCTGGCTTTGAGTGGTCTTTTTTAATGCGAGTGATGCTAATATTCTCAAAACATTATCCCCCGCGCTTCATCGAAATAATACCTTTGTAGCCG
>CBDVDU010000069.1:0-10368 GCA_965372825.1 uncultured Gammaproteobacteria bacterium
TTTCTAGTGCTTGATGAATAAGGTCAGCTTCTAATTTATCCAGATTAATGCCAGCTTCAGGCAAAGAAAAGTCAGTGCTACCTGAGGCTGACGAGGTCTTAATAGCGAAAAAATCATGTGGAAAGTTTTCCGCATCAATAGTTTGGCCAGATAATAAGATTGAAGTACGCTCACATAAATTACGTAATTCTCTAACGTTCCCCGGCCATTTATGATTTTGTAGTATTTTAAGAGCTTGCTTGCTAAATTTTGGTGCGACTCTATCGTGTGTTTTAGAAAAGTGATCTTGAAAATGTTTAATTAGATGCTCTATATCTTCAACTCTTTCTTTAAGCGAAGGGATTTCTAATGGAATAACATTGAGCCGAAAATACAAATCTTCTCTAAATTTCCCAGCGGCCATTTGTTTTTGTAAATCAGCATTAGTTGCTGAAATGATGCGCACATCAACGTTATAAGTTGCAGTATCACCAACGGCTAAACATTCACCATTTTCTAAAAAACGTAATAACTTAGCCTGAATGGAAAGAGGTAAGGAATTAACTTCATCGAGAAATAAAGTTCCGCCATCAGCCGCTTGAAAAAGCCCCATTTTATTGGCAATGGCTCCAGTAAAGGCCCCTTTTCTATGGCCAAATAGCTCTGATTCTATTAGAGATTCTGGAAGTGCTGCACAATTCAAAGTAATAAAAGGCTTGTCAGCGCGATGACTATCTTTCTGTATTGCGTTAGCGAGGACTTCTTTGCCAGTCCCTGTTTCGCCTTTAATCAATACGGTGACATCGGTAGCAGCAATCATACGTGCGCTACGCAATATATTGTCGAATACAGGCGTGTTACTTATGATAGCTTTAAAATGATTCATACGCTGATAATCGCTACTAAGACCAATAGCATACCAACCACTTGTTTAGTGGTGTGTAAACTGGAGATGCGACTGATAAATGAGCTGACTAGCCCCGTTCCCATAACAGCCGGTAATGTACCTAAGCCGAATGCCAGCATGGATAATGCGCTGATGACAATATCACCGGAGGTTGCTGCTAAGGCTAGGGCAGTATAAACCAAACCACAAGGAATCCAGCCCCAGACCATACCAAATAAGAAGGCTTGATCTAATGTGGCTACAGGGATCAACTTTCTGCCATAAGGTTCTATCGTTTTCCAAAAACGTGAGCCAGTTTTTTCTATATAAGCAAAGGTAGGAAACCAACCAGCGATATAAAAGCCAGCACCCATAATAATAAGTGCGGAAATAATTTTTAATATCTGATGTCCATGCTCTTCACCTAGTGGCATAGTTACAATGGATTCGATTAACCCTATTATCAGGCCAGCCAACATATAGCTGAAAACACGTCCTAAATTATAACTAAAAATAAAGGTTGCCATTTTAGCTTTGTTGCTACGAATTTCAGGTTTTAGGCTGAATGATAAAGTACCAATAATAGAGCCACACATAGAAACACAGTGCAAACTGCTAAAAAGTCCTATGACAAAGGCAATTAAAATTGGCGAGCTGATAAGTTGTGTAATTTCCATCAGAAGATTTTAACATATTGAATTTAGCTGGGTATAGCTGCTATTTTTTAGAAGAAATTAATAAGGCATATAGCTTATATTTTTTGGGCTATATAACATAGTTTAATTAATGTGGATTCTACAAGGTATCTTCAACTTATTGAAGTCAAATAAAATAAAGTTAGTGGAGTCATATTTGCTTATAATAAAGCACTTATTGACTAGGGGAGAGATTTTGAAAACGAAGTTAAGTATTGCAGTAGTAACTGCTCTGGCATTACCATTATCTGGGTATGCGGAAACAGAACAATTAACAACAATTGTTGTAGAGGGTAGTGGCAGTAGACCTGGCACTTTTTCTTTAGCGCCAGACTCATCAGGCTTTAAAGACACGGCAGCTCTGTTAGAGCGTGTTCCTGGTGCTAATGTTAACCGTAATGGGCCTTTGACGGGAATCCCTCAGTATCGTGGAATGTTTGGAAATAGAGTCAATGTAGAAATTGATGGTGCTAATATTAAAGAGGCTGGTCCAAACTCCATGGACACCGCTTTAAGCCATATTCCTGCCGTATTAACTGAGTCTTTAACGGTTTATCGTGGGATTGCACCCGTCAGTAGTGGTATTGATACCATTGGTGGCACAATGAAAGTCAAAACCAAAAAAGGACATTTTGCTGAAACTGAGGGTGAAATTGTATCTGAAGGTGCGGTTTCATCAGGTTTTAGCTCTGTTGATAAAGCCTATTTTGTTTCTGGCTTTACTTCACTAGCAAATGAAAATCATAAGCTTCATGTCGGTGTCAGTAAAGAAGAGGGCAATGATTATCGATATAAAGAAAGTGAAGGTAAAAAAGTTATCCCGACAGAATATGATCGCCGAGGAATTATCGCAGGTTATAGCTATCAACGTAACGGTCACGAGTTCAGCTTTAACTATACAGATAACCATACTCGTAATACAGGGTCCCCTGCATTACCTATGGATATTGTTTATATAAAAAGCCATATCTACAACTTAGATTACAACTGGGATCTAGGACAAGGTTATGAATTGAAAACCAAGTTTTTCTACCAAAACTCAGATCACTTAATGGATAACAGTACATTAAGAGCACCTAACCAACAGCTGGGTTTTGATAGGTTAATGGATAACACTACTAATGTCCAAGGTGGTGGTTGGGATATTGCTTTATCTATGCCTTTATTATCAGGAGATTTTACGACAGGGTTTACAGGGGATACATCGCACAATAAATCTGATATCCATATGAATGCAGCAATGCCGATGACAATGCCTAACGGTATGACGATGATCATGCCGATGGATATGTATACCAAGAACTTTAATGATGTCGTGCGTTCTCGGTATAGTTTCTTTGGTGAGTGGAAAGGCGAGGTTGCTGATAAGTTAAATGTTGAATTAGGAGCTCGTTTAACCTATACCAATTCTGATGCAGGTGATGTATCGACAACTATGATGCCATTAAAATCATTCGCTAATGATTTTAATTCTAAAGGACATAATAAAGACTTTGTCGATGTTGATTTAACAGCTATTTTACGTTATGCCATGCGTGATGACTTAGATTTGGAGCTTGGCTTTGCTAGAAAGAATCGCGCCCCGTCTTATCAAGAGTTATATTTATGGTCTCCAGCTGAAGCGACTAGTGGTTTAGCTGATGGGCGTTCTTATCTTGGGAATTTGGAACTAGATATGGAACATGCCTACCAATTTGAATTTGGTATGGATTGGCATACAGATGAAGCATATTTTGCACCGCGAGCATTTGTGCATTATGTCAATGATTATATTCAAGGTACGCCATCTAGCGTTATGAGGCCACAAACAAGTTGTCCAACTTCTAATCCATGCCCAGTATTGGAGTTTGATAATATTGAAGCACTACTTTATGGTGTCGATCTTGATCTAGGTTATGTCTTTACTGACTGGGCGCGTTTTGATGCTGGCTTAAACTATGTTGGTGGTAATCGCCTTGATGGTCCTCAAGGCAATTTATACCGTATTGCACCGCTTAATGGTCGTATGCAATTGACCTTCAATTACTGGGGCCTTACGACTTCAATTGAAGGGATTCTTTATGCCGAGCAAAAGAACGTGGCAAGCTATAATAATGAGCAATCAACACCAGGCTATGAAATAATGAACCTTCGTGCTAGCTATGAGCCATTTGATGGTTTTACTATTGGCACAGGGATTGAAAATGTTCTGGATTCTACAAATCTTAATCATTTAGGGGGGTATTATCGCCCTAATGCTACTACCGATGCAGGAAATGGTGTCACTACAGGTGATCGTATTCCAATGCAAGGTCGTAACTATTATGCGACCTTATCTTATCAGTGGTAAATCTTTAAATAAGGCTATGTGTGTTTAGGTAGTCTTAGGTTGAAGTAAAAAAGCGCAAGTCTGACTTGCGCTTTTTTTTGCCTAAAATTTACCTGATTACCCACAAACTTCAGCTACCTTGAAAAATGTTTTTGAAATCCAATGATTTACCATTGTAGCCCGCATGTAGTTTACGGAATGCGGGGAATAGTTACTCCGAATCTCCCGTATTCCGCAAGCTCCATAACGGGCTACAAAAGATTTTGGTTATCGGATGAAGTTATACGTAAGCAGGAAAATTTATAACTATTTAGTGTGATTTTAATCCGTAATTGATGTTACGTATGCTACAGCTATTGTGATATATAAGGCAGTTGATGAAAGAAATTTACGAGTTTTTTAAAGGGCGCGAGGGGGGGGGCTTGCACTTAAGGTGAAACATTAAGGTAGTGTACGCATTGCATGCCTTTCGGTGTAACAAGGTATGCGGTGCATACCCATAAATTGTACCGGCATTAAAATGCTAGCCGGAGAGAGTATTGTAGATTAACTCGTCGCGATCATTGAGGTGCTGGTTATTGATTTTGATTAGCTACAAGGCAGTCGAAATTTCTTATAAGACCTGTGATAGCACGTGTCATTGAATAGTAAAAATGAAGCATAAAAAAAGCCCAAGTTAGCGATAACTTGGGCTTTTTTGTTGGTTTGAAATAAACCCTATTACATGCACATAGCAGCCATGCCAGGTATTTCGTCCTGCTCGTACCACCTTTGAGGGGCAACGCAACCGTGATCATCCGCTACAGGAGACTCTTCTTCTGTAGTTTCTGTTATTGAGTCATCCATACCAGAATGGTCATGCATTGCAGAGTCATCACCCATAGTCCCCGGCACCATGCAATGATTCATGGCATGACTCCACTCTTTGGGAGCAACACAGCCATAACTATCAGAAAAACCAGTAAGTGCAGTTTTCAATGCAGCCATATCATCATGAACATGAGGTGCTACGGCATCAAAACTAGCTAATGCACTGCTGAAATGAGTCATGTCATGATTGCCGTGGTTTTCTGGTTGATCAAAACCAGCAGTGGCAACATGGGCATTGATATTAGCAGCATTCATTACTTCTTGAATGTATTTTTGAATATCTTTCGCATGTTCTTTGCCGTGCCCTTTGGCTTCTGCGTGTGCCGTAGATAATGCTTTTGCTACGAGTTGCGCTTGTTCATGCACTTTTTTGTAGTCATCGTCTGTCTTTCCAAGAGCTACATGGTCATCTTCAAATAACTTAACAGTGCCTGATAAATTCAGCGCTGTTTTTATGCTCGCTTCAGCTTCAGCAACACTGACGCCAGTTGAGCGGCTTTCATTGATCACTAAAGTCGTTAATGGGCTAATAAAAGAGTGTCCTATATCCGTTAGATAAGTTGCTTCTGCTAATTCTTGATCAGGGAAGTCAGAATCCGTTGTCGTTCCGGGGATAATTTTAGCGATGACTCTATACTTACCAAGATCCGTCGGATCAATACTTGGTAAAGTATATTTACCATCAGTATCAGTGAAAACAGACGGGTATTTGTCATTAGCCGTACAGTCATCATCTTCATTCGTATCTAAACAAACTTCGGCATTTTGTAGGTAACCATCAGCAACAAGTCCTTTGATATCGGTCGTATTAGTGGTATCACTGCTAGAACTACAAGCCGTTGCGCCAATGGCTAAGGCAAGCAGTATAGACTTTTTTAAAATAGATGCGCTGGGCATCAAAAATTGTTTTTTCATATGAATTATTATTCCTATTGAAAAAAGGACATACACATAAATAGGTTAGTTCTAATATTTATTGTGGCTGCTGCACTTTGTTAGTAATTTAATTGAGCTTAGTGATCAGAGTGACCATCTTCCTCAGCTTTTAATACCATTATGTGTGCTGCTTTATCGTTGGCTACAGTCCATTCAGACGTCAAACCCTTAGGGCAATACTGAATAATATCAAATTTTAATTCTGCAGACTCTTCGCCTTCTTTTAGGATAGTTTTAGCTCTGATAATTTCGGTTTTAAATACTGATTTGTAAGGGATGTTAACGTCAGTGATAGCAAGTTCAGTTACCTGGTCTACCTCTTCGCCATCAATAGTGCGTTTTTCTGTTTTCGTGCGGATTCCATAAAAAGAAGACACAGGAGATACATTAGCTAAAAAAGTACCGCTATCAATATCAGCCTGGCTATTTGGGAATTTAATGACTATTCCTTTTGTTGGGTATTGATTGTCATTTTCATCTCTACAGCCATGAGGAACTTGAATAGTTAAATAGTTAGCAGCGTGATCTGTCATTACGTTAGCAGTGACTTCACTTTCAACAATTGAAGAGTGCGCAGAAGCTAAAGCTGGAATTAATAAAGCGCTAATAGCTGATAATTTTAATAATGATGTCGCTAATTTTTTCATAAGTATATTTTTTATAAAGTTAAAAATACTCTTATTGCATAGAGTGTGCCATGTTTTCGGTAGCCGAAGATTAAATAAACCCAAAAGATAAGCTTATGATTTCTAAATGTAAATCATTATCATTATCAGGTCTAATATTATAATATTAGACTAAGTAAGGTATTGATTTAATTAAACTGTGTTATTTAGCTTATTTCCTACAAGGTAAATAACTTATACTTCAAGGGTGTACTAAAGCTAGATGAGGTTTTTATGAAGGCGAAACTGGATAGAGAGTGTTTTTTAATGTTGTGGTCTATAAGGTATGTCAATTGAATTGACTGGTGTAACGGGGAAGGGCTTATAAAGATTAGGTTTTTTGATCAAATAGCGAGCCACGGCTTTCTTTTTCATTGGCAGGGTCAGCACTTTCTTGAGTCATCTTTAATAAATCAGCTTGGGCTTTTGTTGCCATAGATGTTGCTTGGCTGGCGACTTTAAAATCTTGTGCTGAAGGAGAGGCGGGTGCTAAGGCTGCGCGCCTAATCATATCGGCTTTACGTAAAGTTGCCGCTGGATCACCGGCGACAGCAGAGGTATCTATCTGCACTTCACCGCCAATTGCATAACGTTGACCGTTAGGCCCGCGCTGATAGCTAAAACTTGCGCTACTTGTTGCAATGCCACCTGCAGCGCTGAGGTGCGCTTGTTCATGAGCTTTAACTTCTGTATCGCGTTGTTTTAATTTTTGAATTTGTGCTAGTTCTTCAGCACTTAAATCTTGATTAGAAGCATTTTCAGCTTGACTCTCTTTTTTGACGTTTGCTGTTTCGGTAGGAGGTGATTTTGTTTCAGGCGCAGTCTTTTCTCTTTCCTGCATAGGTGCAGTGTAAGGATTGTTTATACTCGGTGAAAAGTGCGATATGGCTGATAACATAATCAAACAAGCTAGTGTTTAGATGCCTTATTGTAATGACGGAGTGGTAGAAATGTCAATTTTATAGTCTTGTTTCAGTTGATGTTTTATCTTTTAAAAGATCGTGTTGAAGCTATTTTATTACTACGTAACCTCTAATTATTAAGTGGTACAAATGTTTTTTTCAGTTTGTCATTCCTGCGTGCTGTTAGCAGGAATCTATTGTTGAGCATAGATTCCCGATTAAAAGATCTAGGGAATGACGATATCTTCATAGTTATCTGCCGGTTATTAATGAGACGTAATATCACTACATTCTAATGATTGGAATATCATATATAATCAGCTTATTAAAAAATAAGGGGACATTTATGCAAGCAGAGTTTTGGTTAGAGCGTTGGGAACAAAATCAGATTGGTTTTCACGAGCAGGAAATTAATAGTCATTTGCAAAATTATTGGGGCAAGCTTAACTTACCTAAGAAAAGTAAAATTTTTGTGCCACTGTGCGGTAAAAGTAGCGATATGCTGTGGTTATTAGCGCAAGGTTATGAGGTTTTAGGGGTTGAGTTAAGTCCCTTAGCGGCACAAGTTTTTTTTGCTGAGAACCAATTGGATGCAAAAGTAAGTGACTGCGGTGCTTTTCAACACTGGGAAATGAAAGGTCTTAGTATTTATCAAGGTGATTTTTTTGCATTGACGAGTGAAGATTTGGTGGGATGCAATGCAATTTATGATCGAGCATCATTGATTGCTTTACCGGCTGAAATGCGCCAAAAGTATGCCAAGCATTTAAAGCAAATTGCCCCTTCATTAACAGATACGTTATTAATTACTTTAGAGTACGATCAAACCGAAATGCAGGGGCCGCCGTTTTCTGTTTCTGAACAAGAAGTTGACTCTTTATTTGGAGAGGCATGTGCGATTGAATGTTTGTTTTCAGAAGATAGCTTGGAAGAAAATGAACACCTTAAAAATAGAGGTTTAAGTCATTTAATGGAAAAAGCTTATTGGCTTAATAAATGTTCTGTTGAAGTGAAAAAATAAGTTAATCAATACATGATAATAAATCCTCAAAAGATAGCATCAATACCGATACTTTATTCTTTTCGTCGTTGTCCGTATGCGATGCGAGCTCGAATGGCGCTGAAATATGCAGGTATTAGCATGTTTTTACGCGAGGTTGAATTACGCAATAAACCGGCGGCATTATTGCAGTACTCACCTAAAGGCACAGTGCCTGTGGTTGTTTTTCCCGATGGGTCAGTTATTGATGAGAGTCGAGATATTATGCTTTGGGCATTGTCTGTTAATGATCCGGAGCAATGGCTGCCTAAACAAGTAGGTTTAAATGAGCAAATTAATGTACTGCTCGATAAAAATGACTTTGAATTCAAAGCTAACTTGGATAAGTATAAATATTCCGATAGATTCCCTGAGAGGACGGCACTTGAATATCGCGCTCTTGGTGAGCAATTCCTCATGTTGCTTGAAGCTAGGCTCAGCCAACATTGGTTTTTAGTCAGCGATACTCTATCAATGGCCGATATAGGGATTTTTCCTTTTATACGACAGTTTGCTCAGGTTGATCGTGTTTGGTTTGAGCAAGCCGATTATCCGTATTTGCAGGCATGGCTAGACTATTTTCTGCGTTCGGATATTTTTACCGGTATTATGCAAAAATATACACCTTGGACAGAAAATGCAGAACCTATATTATTTTAATCGTAAAAAGCTAAATAATTTCAAAGAAATACGCTAGAATGATCGGCTTTTTAATATTGCTCCGGATTTACGGTTCGGTTCGCAGAAAGGTGTTATATGTCTAAAATTGTTGTCTCCGCTTTATATAAATTCGCTACGCTCGAAGATTTTACTGAACTCAAAAAACCTTTATTACAACTGATGGAAAGTCATCAGGTTAAAGGAACGTTACTACTTGCTAAAGAAGGAATTAATGGCACGATTGCCGGTGATCGTACGGGTATTGACGCGGTACTTAATTGGTTGCGCTCTGATCCACGTTTAGCGGGTATCAAGAGTAAGGAGTCTTATGAGCAGAAAATGCCGTTTTATCGTACCAAGGTTAAGCTCAAGAAAGAAATTGTTACGATGGGCGTGGAAAACATTGATCCGAAAAAAATAGTCGGGACTTATGTTAAGCCACAAGATTGGAATGCTTTGATTTCTGATCCTGACGTGATCTTAATCGACACGCGTAATGATTATGAAGTGCAAATCGGTGGATTTAAAAATGCAATTAACCCAGTCACCGAGACCTTTCGTGAATTTCCTCAGTATGTAAAAGACAATCTCGATCCTAAGAAGCACAAAAAAGTCGCTATGTACTGTACCGGTGGTATACGTTGTGAAAAATCGACAGCTTATTTAAAAGAGCAGGGCTTTGAGGATGTCTATCATTTAGAGGGTGGCGTATTAAAGTATTTAGAAGAAGTTCCTGTAGAGCAGTCATTATGGGAAGGTGAGTGTTTTGTTTTTGATAATCGCGTTGCGGTGAATCATAGCTTAGAAAAAGGCCAATACGATCAGTGTTACGCTTGCCGTTATCCGATTACTGAGCAAGATAAACAAAGCGAACATTACCAGAAAGGCGTGAGTTGCCCACATTGTTACAACAAAGCAAATGAGCTGCAACGTCAACGCTTTCAAGAACGAGAAAAACAAGTACAACTAGCAAAGCAGCGTGGTGAAGAGCATATCGGCTCAGCAGTACGGCATGCATCGGCAGAGCGTCGTGCATTAAAGCAGCAGGATAAAGAGCAGCAAAGAGAGAAAGTGCGTAAGCGGGAAGGTTGAACTAAGAAATAATATGCGAATGTCGCTTTCTGTGGGAGTAGCTTTAGCCACACAACGCGACTAAAGTCGCTCCCACAAAGTCACATGATCTTATATCATGTGATTTTTGGTTCCTAAGGAATGCACATTAAATAAAGTAACCGTTCAGATCCCCCTCCTAGACAATACCAAAATACCCCGTCATTCCTGCATGCTGTTAGCAGGAATCTACGTTTAACATGGATCCCCGATAAAAGACTTCGGGAATGACGATATTTTTATGAGGGTCTGTGAACAGTTACTAAATAAAACCCGAAACTTTAGATTATGAAGCACTGCCAGTCCTCGAAGGACTGG
>CBDVDU010000070.1:0-10367 GCA_965372825.1 uncultured Gammaproteobacteria bacterium
TCGATTTCATTATCATTTACATCAAACAAAATACGATAATCACCAGAACGTAGCCGATAGGCAGGTTCAAAATTGGTTAATTGCTTGCAATTAGGTAGGTTTGGGAAGATTTTAATTCAAGGATTCTTTTATGAATGCATTCGGTTGCGTTAGAAGGAAGTTTGCGTAGGTCTTTAATAGCGCTTTTTCTTAGTCTAATTTCCATTTTTTAAATATTCATCAAATGGAATGCTAGTTTCACTTCGAGTGGCTGCTAATAGCTTTAGATCGCTAATATTTTCTTGAGAAACGACTTCAACATCATCGTCTTTTAGGTAATTTAAAAACCACATGACTTTTTCTTGCGTGTTTTTATTTTTAATGTTGATGGTTAAGGATTGCAGAATTTATCCTTATTACATTTTTATTTTCGAGGATTTAACCACTCAAAATGACAGCCCATAACCCACTGTCTGATATATTCGTCATTGTTACTCTTTAGTTCTTCACGAAATCTTTTTGCTGGATTTTTATGAGCAATTTCAAAAAAATGATTTGCTGTAATGCATTCGTTTCGAGTTTCTTCATAACTCCAAGTAGGTGTTCCTGCGTTTTTTCATGACTCAATGACTTTAGATTTCAAATTCATATAAATGTCTTGTAATAAAAAAGACAGCCTTTCTATTAAGAAAAGTTGACGTAATGAGTATTAACGCTGATTTTGCAACGCAGCAATACGCTCTTCTAAAGGCGGGTGACTCATAAATAATTTATGTACTGCCGAACCATTAATCGCTAATGCAGCGAATTGCGCAGGTAATTCCTGAGGCTCATGCGCACGCTGTAATGCTCTCAAAGCACCAATCATTTTTTCTCTGCCTGCTAATTTTGCGCCACCTGCATCGGCTTTGAATTCGCGGTAACGTGAGAACCACATAACCAGCATAGAAGCCAAAAAGGATAAGGCAATTTGTGCAATCATTTGCGTGATGTAATACGCCATGCCATGACCGTTTTCATTTTTAAAAATAACACGGTCAACGGTATGACCAATAATCGTAGCAAAGAAATAAACGAAAGTATTTACTACACCTTGCATCAGCGCCATAGTGACCATATCGCCATTGGAAACGTGAGTCATTTCATGACCGATAACGGCTTCTACTTCATCGGGTGACATGTTTTGTAATAAGCCAGTGCTCACAGCGACTAATGAACTATTTTTAGTCATGCCGGTAGCAAAGGCATTAGAATCTGCTGATTGGAACATGCCCACTTCAGGTGTATCAATGCCTACGATACGTGCTTGACGAGTAACAATATCAACTAGCCATTTTTCTGTTTGGTTTTGTGGCTGTTCAATCACATGTACGCCCATACCTCTTTTAGCTGACCATTTGGACATCGCTAAAGAAATAAACGAACCGGTCATGCCGATAACGCCGGACAGAACCAGTAAGGCATTTAAGTCAAGGTCTACCCCGTTAGACGCTAAAATACCATTTAGACCGAAAAGACTAAAAACAATACTAACGACCGCCATAATGGCAACGTTAGTGGCTAAGAAAAGAAAAATTCGCATCATGGTTTTTTATGCTCCGAAAAATGAAATAATGATTAAGTCTATAGTGATGGTATGAAAACTAAATTACAACAGTTAAGCAGGGTGTTATGAAAAAAGAATTTAAAGTGATTGCTCAAGAGACCATGTATCAAGGTTTTTTTAGTTTAAATTGTTACCAAGTACAGCATAGCTTATTTGCGGGTGGTTGGAGTGAAGTTTTGACGCGAGAATTATTTCAGCGAGGCAATTGTGTTGCAGTGCTGCTGTATGATCCTGGTGCCGATAAAGTTGTAATTATTGAACAGTTTCGCATGGGGCCTATGGGGCAAGCTGATGTGCGTGAAAAGGCGTGGTTACTGGAGATTGTTGCTGGAGCAATAGAGGAGGGCGAAACAGCAGAAGCCGTTGCTTATAGGGAATCAGAAGAAGAAGCGGGCTGTGCGGTACAAGAAATGCGTTTAATTAATGAATTTTATACTTCACCCGGTGGTACTTCTGAGAAGATCTCTTTATTTTATGGGCGTATTGATGCAACTGCGGTGGGTGGCATTCATGGTTTAGATCATGAGCATGAGGATATTCTCGTTTCTACCGTCAGTTTTGCAGAGGCTTATGCCATGATTGAGGACGGGCGGATTGAGTCGGCGATCCCTATTATAGCTATTCAGTGGCTGGCATTGAATAAACATAAACTATAAATATAAAACTGGTAAAATATTAAGGATTAAGGTCTGTAGGGTGTGGTTTTAGCCGCATCCTACATAGGCTTGAAAATGTGAAAACAATTTTTATCTACAGGAGTTTACGGTTTTGACACAAATGCAGGATATAACAAGCCCAATGTCGTCATTGGAGCGACGCGCAACCCTATCTTTATCAAGTATTTATGCTTTGCGTATGCTTGGCTTATTTATGATTTTACCGGTTTTATCTTTATTTGCTGAAACTTTAGAAGGTTCAACGCCTTTATTGATTGGTTTAGCGATTAGTATTTATGGTTTAACTCAAGCAATATTACAGATTCCTTTTGGTTTAATGTCTGATCGTTTCGGGCGTAAAAAAATCATTGTTATCGGTTTATTGTTATTTGCTTCAGGTAGTATCGTTGCTGCTTTATCAACGACTATTTATGGTGTCTTAATCGGCCGTGCCTTGCAAGGCAGTGGTGCGATTGCCGCCGCGATTATGGCATTAGTGGCTGATTTAACAGATGAAGTACACCGTACCAAAGCGATGGCAATGATTGGTGCAAGTATCGGTGTTTCGTTTGGTGTGGCAATGACCATAGGGCCTATTATCGCTGGATTTTCAGGTATTCAAGGAATATTTTGGTTAACCGCTATCATGTCATTTTTAGCGGTCTTTGTGGTGCTGTTTGTTGTACCAAACCCAGTCAAAACTAAAGTACATCGTGATGCTGAGGTAGATACCGCGCAATTTAGCAAAGTATTAAAAGATAAAGACTTATTACGATTGGATTACGGAATCTTTATCTTGCACCTAATTTTAACGGCGACTTTCGTGATTGTGCCTTTATTAATACGTGATGCTGGCCTAGCACCAGCGGAGCATTGGAAGGTGTATTTGCCGGTACTAACAACCTCAATGGCAATGATTATTCCCTTTGTCATTTTGGCTGAGAAAAAACGCAAAATGAAGGTGGTGTTTGTTGGTGCGGTGTTTACTTTAGTGCTTGCTGATGTCGGGTTGTTTTACTTTAACGATAGTTTGTACGGATTAATTGCTTGTCTATGGGTGTTTTTCTGTGGTTTTAATTTATTAGAAGCGACGCTACCTTCGTTAATTTCTAAAACGGCTCCTGGTAATTTAAAAGGCACTGCAATGGGAGCCTATTCCAGTTCTCAGTTTTTTGGTGCTTTCTTGGGCGGGACGACGGGCGGCTGGATTTACGGTGAATATGGTGCAAGTTATGTCTTCTTGTTCTGTGCCGTTGCAGCAAGTACTTGGCTGCTAGTTGCTCTATTTATGAATCCTCCCAAGTATTTAGCTAATTTATTGGTGTCTACAGATGCTATTGCCGCGGATAAATTAGATGACTTTTTGGCTGATATTGTAGCGGTTGTAGGGGTGGCTAGTGCTGACCTACAAGCGAGTGAAAATGTGGTTTATTTAAAAGTCGATAACTCCCAGCTAGATAAGGATAAGTTGCAATATTTATTAACGCAGTGGTCTGGATCAGTATAAATCAATCGGATCAACATCCAAAGACCAGCGGATTTTACGTGCCAGTTTGAGTTTTGCAATGTCAGGTAGTAGCCGGTTTAATAATAGGTGCAATTGTTTTCGCTGGGTATCTTGTAGTAATAATTGATAGCGAAATTGTCCGGCTCTTTTGGCCATAGGCGCGGCAACGGGGCCTAATACCCAAGTACCATTAGCGGGGTAACTGTTAATTAATTCACTAACGGCTAGTAAGAATTCAAACGCAGTGTCTTTCTCTAAGGATGTCGCACGTAATAAGGCTTGATAGCTGTACGGCGGTAATACCGCGGCTTTGCGTTCTGCTAAAGCCACTTGTGCAAATGCCTGGTAACCGTGATGAATTAAGGTATTTAATAAAGGGTGCTCAGGTTGTCGCGTTTGCATAATCACGCGACCTTTCTTTTCTGCGCGTCCTGCACGACCTGAAACCTGCACTATTAATTGCGCAAGTCTTTCTGGCGCGTGAAAATCGATGCTAAATAAGCCGCTATCCACATCTAATAGCACCACTAAAGTCACGTTAGGGAAATGGTGCCCCTTAGCGAGCATTTGCGTGCCTAAGATAATATCAACCTTGCCTTGATTGATAGCATCTAAATGCTGCTCTAAGGCACCTTTTTTCTGTGTGGTATCTCGATCTAAACGGACGCTTTTATGCTCTGGGAAAATGACTTGTAAGGCATTTTCTACGCGTTCTGTTCCTAGTCCCAGTGGTTTTAATTCCTCTGACTGGCAGTCTGGGCATGCTCGAGGCAAGGGTTGTTCGCTGGCGCAATGATGGCAGCGTATTTTTCGTTGTCGGTAATGTACCACCAAATTAGCATCGCAGCGTTTACATTGAGCCACCCAGCCGCAGCTATGGCAAATTAAAGTAGGTGCAAAGCCACGGCGGTTTAAAAACAATAAAACCTGCTCCTTTTTAGCCAGTATTTTTTTGATTTCTCTGATTAACGGTGGTGATAAGCCTTCTTGTAATTGCTGATTTCTAATATCAAGTAAGAATAAGCTAGGCGGTAGGGCGTTGCCTGCGCGATTTGGTAAGCGTAGTAACTGATAAAGCTGTTTGTCGACATTGTATAGACTCTCCAAAGACGGCGTGGCCGAACCTAAAACAATCGGAATATTAAGCATTTTAGCGCGCACGATGGCCACGTCTCTTGCGGAAAAACGAAAGCCTTCTTGTTGTTTAAAAGACGCGTCATGCTCTTCGTCTAAAATAATTAAACCTAAACGTGGAGCAGGCGTAAATAAGGCAGAACGAGTACCGAGCAAAATGGAGCTATGCCCTTTTTGCATGGCTAGCCATGCAGATTGGCGCTGCGTTTCACTGTGTTGTGAATGATAGGTTTCTATTGGTACAGCAAAGCGTTGCTTAAAGCGTGCCTCCAGTTGCGGCGTTAGGGTGATTTCAGGTAGTAGTACGAGAACTTGTAAGTTACGTGCTAATACTTGCTCAATCACTTGTAAGTAGACTTCGGTTTTGCCGCTGCCGGTCACACCTTCGAGTAAAAAGACTGAAAATTTTTCTAATTTGGCATTAATGCTATCAATGGCCGCTTGTTGCTGTTCATTTGCTACGAGTGGCGTTTGTTGGGTGATGTTGGTGGTTTTAGCGGGTAATGCAACAAAATTACTTTCGTAGACTAACTCTTTTTCAAGTAAAGCTTTTAATGAGGGGCGCCAAAGCTTGAAATGCTGCTTGATTGTTTCAATGTTGATCGCATTACTTTGCGCTTGAAATAATTTAAATAGCGCTTGTTGTTTAGGCGCGTTTTTAAGTGCTGTAGCATCAGTCGCTTGGCCGGTTTCTGTTAATGCAAAATAAGGCGTAGGCTTTAGCTCGCTGGATTTGCCTTTGCGTAATGCCGTCGGGAAGGCACTGATAAACACGTCGCCTATAGCATGGTGATAATAACGCTGCGCCCAATGTAATAATTTTAAATCTTTAGCAGATAGCAGTGGCTCGGCATCTAACAGCTCTTCAGCTTGCTTTAGCTTGCTAGTATCGATGTCTGAACTGCTATTGATGGCAAGTAATACGCCTATTTTACTTTGTTTGCCAAAGGGAACTTTGATGCGCAGACCGGGTTTTAGCTGTTCAAGATTGCAATTATCAGGCGGTAAATAATCAAATGAAAAATTTAGCGGGATGGGGATGGCTATACTTAAAATTATTTTTTTTGAGCTATTCACTGACGGCCTTTTTGCTAATGAAAATTCGATATAAGAACGCTAAGTCGTTATGCTGAAAAGAAAAATAAAGTTACCCACAAAAGCTGTGGATAACTTTGTGTATAAGGTCAGGAAAAGTGAGTGAGAGCCTCGGTTTTATTGCTCGTTTGTTAAATTGTACAAATTTATGACAGTTACACTAATATCTTATTAATCAATGCCTTAACTAAGTCAATTGTTATTTTTCTAGCCAATCAGTGGATAATGTTAAGTGTTTTATGCTTAGAGAAAAGAATGTGTGTAAAGTAAAAAAATAATAATAAATTAGTTGACACGAAATTTTGCTATCTACTTTAAGGCGCGGTGTTAATCATATTAACGTAGGGCGGACTTCAGTCCGCTTTTTTAAGGCTTGCACTTAATGCGAAAAATTAAGGTAGGGTACGTATTGCATACCTTTCGGTGTAACAAAGTATGCGGTGTATACCCTATATAAACTGTACCGGCTTAAAATACGAGTCCTTTTTTAGTAATGGTGGACTAAAGTCCGCCCTACCATTTTTAGATACCACTTAAGGAATCATTATGCCGCGAATAGTAAAATACAACATAGCCGCTAATAGAGCGGATAATGGCACGGTAATAATCCAAGCAGCCGCAATTTTATACACATGCGAGCGTTTAACCAATTGTTCTTGATAGACTTTCTTAAGTACTTTTCTTTCCCGTTTAGTAAAGTCTGTTTGGCTGTTTTTGGCTTGCTCTTTAAGTTCGGCTAACATGACTGATTTTTTAGCGACACTGGCTTTTCTAAAAGCTTTTAAAAAGGCTTCGGTTTTTTCTGGATCTAAGGTTTCGTGGTGGGCTCTAATTTCTTCCATGCGTTTTGCATTAGTGCGCTTTAAATATTCACGTAAGAAGCCGACACCAAAAATAGCGCCTACTGCGATATGCGTTGAGCTAACGGGTAAGCCTAATTGGCTGGCGATAATCACGGTAATGGCTGCCGCCATAGACACACAAAAGGCGCGCATTTTATCGAGCTCTGTAATCTCAGTACCAACGGTTTTAATAAGTTTTGCACCATATAATGCTAAACCTAGAGATAAGCCTACCGCACCAATCAGCATGACCCATAGAGGAATAGCGGCTTTTTTAGCAATTTCACCGCCGTGACTTAAAGCATCATTAATGGCTGCTAACGGGCCAACGGCATTAGCAACATCATTCGCACCATGAGCAAAACTAAGTAAGGCCGCAGCGAAAATAAGAGGGATAGTAAAGAGTTTATTAACGCTAAATTTATTATTTTCTAAAGACTTAGCTGCTTTGTTAATGAAAGGGCGTACTGCAAAAAAAAGTATTAAAGCAAAGGCGAAGCCAACAGATCCAGCCGTTAAGAAGTCAACTTTCCATATCTTTTTCAAGCCTTTAAGAATTAAGTAGGTAGAGAAAGCCCAAGCCATGATCGCAATTAATAAGGGGACGACGTTTTTTGCTGCGGCGAGCATATCTTCCTTGTAGGTCATGCTACGCTTTATAAAGTATAAGAAAGTAGCCGCAATAACTCCGCCTAAGACAGGTGAAATAATCCAGCTGGCGGCAATTTTACCAAATACAGCCCAGTTAGCGATATTCCAACCACCTGCAGCAATGCCTGCGCCTAATACGCCACCAACAATCGAATGTGTCGTTGATACCGGTGCGCCAAAATAGGTGGCAGCGTTTAACCAAATAGCCGCAGCAAGTAAGGCGGCTAACATTAACCAAACAAAGGTATTGGTGTCATTAATAAGAGCAGGATCGATAATACCTTTTTTAATGGTACTGACAACTTCACCACCGGCAACTAAGGCGCCAGCGGATTCGAAAACGATGGCAATTAGGATTGCGCCAGTTAAAGTTAAGGCTTGTGATCCAACAGCGGGACCAACATTGTTGGCGACATCGTTGGCGCCGATGTTTAAAGCCATATAGCCGCCAATCACGGCGGAAACAATCAGGAATGTCTGATTAGGCGTATGTGCAGTGGTCATGCCGATAAACAGAATAATGCCTATTAAGAAAAGTATTGCACCACCAAATCTAAGTAGTTCGGTGCGCATTCCCGCCCCTTTATTCTCGATTTGATTGAGATTCTCTAATTCCATGCTCCCTCCAGAGACTTGTTATTTATTTTTATGGTGCGGATTTTATCGCAGTTCAGAGAATTACCTGAGTAGATTTTTAAATATAGTGAAGCTCGTGTATTAAATTTGCAATATAGTGCGTTATCTATTACTTTGTACGTTTAATCGAAAGGCTAGGGGTGCTTCGTTACAAGAAGCTGAGATAAAACCCTTTGAACCTGAGACCAGCTAATACTGGCGTAGGAAAGCCCACAAGCTCCCGTCTGCGCCTTGATTTTTTGAAATTGGAGATAAAACCATGAGCGCAGTCCCTAAAGATATTACCGCGACTAACGAGGGCGGTGTAAAAATTGACTCTTATCCCGCGTCAGAGAAAGTTTATATCCAGGGTAGTCGTCCTGATATACGCGTACCTATGCGTAAAATCACCTTATCAGATACGCCAGCCCATTTTGGTACTGAAAAAAATACGCCGCTATTTGTTTATGATACCTCAGGTGTTTACACAGACCCTGATGTTGCCGTCGATTTACAAAAAGGTTTGGCGGGTATCCGTGATGCATGGATTGCGGAGCGCGATGATACTGAAGAGTTAGACGGCCCAACATCTGATTTTGGTAAAGAGCGCCTGCATGATCCTGAAACGGCAGGTATGCGTTTTGAGCATATACGTAAACCACGTAAAGCTAAAGCCGGCAAAAATGTCTCACAAATGCATTATGCGCGTCAGGGCATTATTACGCCTGAGATGGAATATATCGCCATTCGTGAAAATCAAAATATGTCCGAAATGCGTGACTTATATAAAGATCAGCATAAAGGTCAGTCTTATGGCGCATCTATTCCTGATGAAATTACGCCAGAATTTGTGCGTGATGAAGTCGCACGCGGACGAGCCATTATTCCTCTGAATATTAATCACCCTGAAGTTGAGCCAATGATTATTGGTCGTAATTTCTTAGTGAAAATTAACGGTAACTTAGGTAACTCAGCTGTTACCTCATCAATCGAAGATGAAGTCGAAAAAATGATGTGGGGTATCCGTTGGGGTGGTGATACCATTATGGATTTATCAACCGGTAAAAATATTCATGAAACGCGTGAATGGATCTTACGTAATTCACCTGTGCCGATTGGTACGGTGCCAATTTATCAGGCTTTAGAAAAGGTAAACGGTAAAGCAGAAGATTTAACGTGGGAAATTTTCCGCGATACGCTGATTGAACAAGCCGAGCAAGGTGTGGATTATTTTACTATTCATGCGGGTGTACGTTTACATCATGTACCAATGACGGCAAAACGCATGACCGGTATCGTGTCGCGTGGTGGTTCGATCATGGCGAAATGGTGTTTAGCACATCATACAGAAAGCTTTTTATATACGCATTTCGAAGATATTTGTGAAATTATGAAAGCCTATGATGTTTCGTTTTCATTAGGCGATGGCTTACGCCCCGGTTCAATCTACGATGCCAATGATGAAGCGCAATTTGCTGAACTAGAAACCTTAGGTGAGTTGACTAAAATCGCTTGGAAGCATGACATTCAAACTATGATTGAAGGTCCAGGTCATGTGCCATTGCATATGATTGAAGTTAATATGACTAAACAACTGGAAGATTGTGATGAAGCGCCATTCTACACTTTAGGGCCTTTGACTACCGATATTGCACCAGGGTATGACCATATTACATCTGTGATTGGTGCCGCAAATATCGGTTGGTACGGTTGTGCGATGCTATGTTATGTGACCCAAAAAGAGCATTTAGGCTTACCGAACAAAGAAGATGTTCGTGAAGGTATCGTGACTTATAAAATCGCAGCACATGCGGCAGATTTAGCCAAAGGCCATCCAGGTGCTCAAGCACGTGATAATGCTATGTCTAAGGCGCGTTTTGAATTCCGATGGGAAGATCAATTCAATATTGCTTTAGATCCAGAAAAAGCACGTTCATTCCATGATGAAACTTTACCGAAAGATTCAGCGAAAATCGCGCATTTCTGTTCTATGTGTGGCCCGCATTTCTGCTCGATGAAAATTTCGCAAGATGTACGTGAATATGCAGCTGAAAAAGGTATTAAAGACGCAGCAGAGGCTTTACAGAAAGGTATGGATGAAAAATCCCAGCAGTTTCTTGAAGAAGGCGCTGAGGTTTACCATAAGGTTTAATGTAGGGCGGACTTCAGTCCGCTAATGCGAGAACAGCCTGTACAAAAAGCCCTTTTACTTCGGTCAAAGGGCTTTTTTGTTTTTAGGAACCTTAAGGAATGAACATTTTATAAAACCCGAAACTTTAGGT
>CBDVDU010000071.1:0-10344 GCA_965372825.1 uncultured Gammaproteobacteria bacterium
GACATCAGACCCGCGCTAATAAATGTAATCCCAAGACCTTCAAGGCCTTTAGGAATATCACTGTATTTTAGTTTCTCACGAACACCCGCCATCACTGTGATAGCCAACATCCAACCGAAACCACTACCGACACCATATACGACTGATTGAGTAAAATCATAGTCACGTTCAATCATGAACAAACTACCACCTAAAATCGCACAGTTTACAGTAATTAATGGTAAAAATACGCCTAATGCATGATACAAAGCAGGAAAGAATTTATCTAAAACCATTTCCAAAATTTGTACTAATGCCGCGATCATACCAATACAGCTTAATAACGCTAAAAAGCTAAGATCAACACCTGTAATGCCCATCCAAGATAAAGCATCTTCTTTTAATAAAGTATGGTAAATAAGGTTATTCACAGGCACCGTAATAACCTGAACAACCATGACTGCAATACCTAAACCCATTGCTGTCGAGATTTTCTTCGACACCGCTAGGAAGGTACACATACCTAAGAAAAACGCTAAGGCTAAGTTTTCTACGAAAACCGCTTTAATAAATAAACTAAGATAAGCTTCCATTAGTGATGCCCTCCTTCACCATGAGAAATATCCATAATTTTAAAATCAGCTGCTTCATTTTGATCAGGTTTCCATTGACGGAAGACCCAGATAATCACACCAATAATAAAGAAAGCACTTGGCGGTAGTAACATCATGCCGTTAGGCTCGTACCAGCCACCATTTTTAATTAATGGAAAGATTTCTATGCCCAGTAATGAGCCTGAACCAAAAAGTTCTCTGAAAAAAGCAACAATCACTAAGATCAAACTATAGCCCAAGCCGTTACCAATACCATCTATAAAACTCGCCATCGGCGGATTTTTCATAGCATAAGCTTCAGCACGTCCCATGACGATACAGTTAGTAATAATCAAACCCACAAAAACCGATAATTGCTTACTTACATCATAAACAAAGGCTTTTAAGACTTGATCAACCACGATAACCAAAGAAGCAATAATCGTCATTTGTACAATGATACGAATACTACTAGGGATATGGTTACGAATTGAACTAATCGCCGCACTTGAACAGGCTGTTACCGCTGTTAATGCCACCGCCATAATTAATGACGTTGACATCTGCGAAGTAACCGCTAATGCCGAACAGATACCCAATACTTGTAAAGTAATCGGGTTATTATTGACCAACGGATCGGTCAATACTTTTTTTGTATCACTCATAATAGCCCCTAACCCTTAGTTCTTACTTTATCTAAATAAGCTGCAAAACCTTCTTGGCTCATCCAGTATTTAACAAGATTGGTAACACCTACACTCGTAAGTGTAGCACCCGCTAAACCATCAACTTGAAACTCAGATCCTGGTTTAGATGTATCAACCAAGCCTTTAATTAAGCCTAAAGATACATTACCCGCTTCATCATAGACTTTCTTACCTTTCCATAATGCGCGCCAGTTAGGATTAACCACCTCAGCACCTAAGCCTGGTGTTTCACCTTGATCATAAAAGTTAATGCTTTGTACCGTCTGACCATCCGATTCTAACGCAAGGAAACCATACATAGTTGACCATAAACCATAACCATGAACAGGTAAGATAATAGACTTAACTACATCGCCTTCTTTCACTAAATACACTTTAGCAATTTTAGCGCGCGTCCTAATGCTAGCAACATCTTGAGCAACCGTTAATTTCACATTTTGCGTAGGATCTTTTGCCGCTTTACGTTGATCGTAAGCTTCAACATCTCCGTCAACATAATCGCCTGTTGCAACATCCACTAATTTAGCTTCAATACGCTCAGCAAATGCTTCATTAATATCCGTTCCTTCTTGCAATAATCCCGCAACATCAAGAATATTCTTCTTCATATCTAAGGCTTTATTTTCAATTTGCAAAGGACGCAAAGCAACCGCCGCAACTGAAACTAAAATAGCACAGACAAAACACAATGCCAGTGCAATCGCAACAGTTTTTTCTAGGCTATCGTTACTTAACGATAAAATATGATCTCTGTACTTAGCAAATTTTTGGTAGTGCTCGCACTTATCCAATTTTTCACACAGTCCCGCCATATACTTACAAGTCTTTTTTTCGTTAGGCATGACGTTTCATCCTTCTCTTAATATTTGCCTGAACGACAAAATAATCAATGACAGGTGCAAACATATTAGCGAACAAAATAGACAGCATCATACCTTCTGGGAAAGCAGGATTAACTACGCGCACTAATACAACCATGACACCAATGACAGCACCATAAATCCAACGACCTTTATTAGTCATTGCAGCAGAAACAGGATCTGTTGCCATGTACACCATACCAAAAGCAAAACCACCCAAGGTTAAATGCCAGTAAAAAGGCATAGAAAACATTGGATTAGTATCACTACCTATATAGTTAAATAATAAAGATGTCATCACCATACCTGCTAATACACCACCCATAATGCGATAAGAAGCAATTTTAGTGTATAGCAAGAAACACGCACCAATAAGAATCGCTAAGGTTGATGTTTCACCAATTGAACCTGGCATAAAACCCATAAACGTTTGGAACCAGCTATAACCTGCTGCATGCACTGCATCAAGTCCACCTGTTGCCGCTAAACCTAATGGTGTTGCCGCTGTAAAACCATCAACACCAACCCAAACAGAATCACCTGAAATCGCTGCCGGATAAGCAAAGAATAAAAAGGCACGACCTGTTAAAGCAGGGTTCAAAAAGTTTTTACCTGTTCCACCGAATACCTCTTTACCAATAACAATACCGAAAGAAATACCTAAAGCAACCTGCCATAAAGGCATATCAGGCGGTAAAATCAAGGTATAGAGCATGGAAGAAACTAAGAAACCTTCGTTTATTTCATGACCACGCACGGTCGCAAATAATACTTCCCACACACCACCAACCGCTAGGGTCACGACGTAAATTGGTAAGAAAAATAAAGCGCCATGAACAAAATTAGAAATTGGGTTCATGGGGTTATAACCAAACAACATCATAGGGATGCTGCGCCAGCTATTTGCTTCTTCTAAGCCCATTGCTTCCATCGCCAAATTAGCTTGATAACCTGAGTTATACATTGCCATTAGGATACAAAAGAGTGTCGCAATAACGACAAAAGTCATTGTACGTTTCAGGTCATTACCATCACGAACATGGGTTGTACCGCGTGTTACATCTGACGGCGTATAGATAAAAGTATCAACCATCTCATAGAGACCATAATACTTTTCTAATTTGCCACCTTTTGTAAAATTCGGCTCAATACTATCTAAAAAATCTCTAGCCGACATTAGCCTTCCTTCTCGATTTTAGTTAAGTTAGCTCGCAATACAGGAGCAAAGTCATGCTTACCTGGATCAACAAACGTATACAAAGACATGTCTTCGTCATCTAACTCTAAGCAGCCTAATAATTGTGCTTGATCTGTATCACCAATTACCAGCGCTTTAAGTAAAGGCGTTGGCAAAATATCTAAAGGTGTTACTGACTCATAAACGCCCACAGGAACAATCGCTCTATTAGATCCGTTTTTATCTGTGCTTAACGGAAATAAACGATTAGCAGCACGATCACGACTAGAAGTATAAACATTCATTGCTGAATACTTATCTTTACCCGCAACAATCCAGCCAAACAATTCACGTTCACGACCTTCGCGTAAAACTGAAATTTGATTGCTAAATTTACCTAAATAAGCCGACCAATCTGCAGCTTCATGACCATATAAGACAGAACCTGAAATAACACGATTCTCATCATCAGTAGTTTGACCTTTTACCAAGTCATCCGTATTTGCACCTAAGCGAGTACGAATTAAACGCGGTTCAGTAACTGCAGGCCCCGATAAAGCGACAACGCGTTCAACATTCAAACGTCCGGACACAAACAAGGCACCAATCGCAATAACCGATTGATAATCCAAATGCCAGACTGATTTATCTGCATTAACAGGGTCAAGCAAATGAATATGCGTACTTGGTAAACCCGCCGGATGAGGGCCAGCGAACTCAGCCACTTCAACTGACGCTGTGTTACCAGCAGGTACATCAGCACCTGTTGCTTTACAAAGGTAAGTTTTGCCTGCCGTTAATTTAGCAATAATAGCTAAACCATTAGTAAAATCTTCACTACGCTCCTTAATGATGACCACAGGATCAGCCGCTAAAGGGCGAGTATCGATTGCAGTAACAAAAATAGAACGAGGCGCCGCATCTAAATCAGGTGTTTTGCCATAAGGTCTTGCTCTAAAAGACGTCCATAACCCCGAAGCAACTAAATTTTGTTTAATTTGCTCTACAGTTAAGTTTGGTAATTCTTCTGCGCTATAGGCTTGGAATGATTCTTCATCACCGCCTTCTAAGGCAATCACAACCGATTGCAATACGCGTTTTTCGCCACGATGGATTGCCGTCACGGTGCCCGCGCCAGGTGCAGTGAAAATTACACCAGGATTCTTTTTATCTTCAAAAAGAGCCTGACCTAATTTTACTTTATCACCTTCCGCGACCAGCATTTTCGGCTTCATGCCTACATAATCCATCCCCAAGATAGCAACCGATAATACCGGATTACCCTCTTCAATGGTCTGTTTGGGTGCGCCGGTAATCGGCAGATCCAAACCTTCTTTTGTTATAAATTGCATAGTAAATAAGCCTGTTGTCCAGACAAGTTGAGGTTCCCCCTCTTAATTTTCATAAGCATGAAAACAAGAGGCACTTCAATACATAAAACTCTACTATTATTCCATAAAAAAGCCCTATTCTCAATGCGCTTATCAGACAAAAGAAGATAGTCGGGGGATTTTTTTATTCAGCAAAGTAATTTACCAAGAAATCAGTAAAAGTACTCATTTTAGCGGGGTAGTAATTGCGCTGTAAGTAAGTAGCGTAAACAGACAGTTTTGGGATCTTATACGACTCTAACACTTCAACTAGTTCGCCAGACTGCACATAACTCCGTACTGACAAAGCGGGCGCACGAATTAGCCCCATCCCTAGCGCAGCTGCTTGGCATAAAGCTCGCCCATTATTAGATGCAAAGGACCACTTTGGACGTATATCAAACCGCTTATTATCTTTATGAAAGACCCATACATCAGCATGCGGTGTATCTAAATAATGCAGGCATTTATGCTGCTCTAAATCTTCCACCGTTTCAGGAACCCCATGCTGCTTTAAATAGCCTGGAGACGCGTAAGTACATAAAGAAGTTTGTGCGATCTCCCTTGCAACCACTCCCTGATCCAACTTATCAGTAACAACAATAGAAATATCACAATTCCCTGCCCGTAAATTAATACGAGCATTATTAAGCGACATTAAAACATTAACTTCAGGGTATTTTTTCTGGTAAGCATCTATGACTGGAACCATATATAGACCACCAAAATCAATAGGCGCATTAATTTTGAGCACGCCTTTGACTGTTTTCTCCGATTGCGTAACCGAACTTTCTATATCATTCAAATCGGCCAACAACTGCTTACACTGACGATAATAACTCTGGCCCAATTCAGTCACATGCAATTGCCGAGTCTTGCGATTAATCAACGTCACACCTAAGCAGTGCTCTAAGCTGCGCATATATTTACTAATCATCATTGCGGAAACATCCCTTTCGCGTGCAACGGCCGCAAAAGTACCTAACTCTACAATACGGCAAAAAACCTGCATATTTTTCAACTTATCCACTAAACCTCCTTTTATAAACTATAAGTTTATATAACATAAACCATAAAGTCTCTATCGTAATGATTATTCAAGCTATACAATTCATCTCGGAGATAACAAAACGACAAGCGCTTATTTGCTATTACGTTGGCAGCATAGTTTAAATCTCGTCATGATTAATGACATAGACCAAGTAAACTAGCTCGAACTCATATCAAGTAAGTGCTTTCTTTAAACAAAAAACATTACAAAGGCTGCATCATGAGCAAAATATTAAATGAAGTACTTTTGGCTAACCGCGACTATACAGCAAGTTTTGATAAAGCTGATTTAGCAATGCCTCCAGCTCGCCAATTTGCCATACTCACTTGTATGGATGCACGCCTAGATCCCGCTAAGTATGCTGGCCTCTCCGAAGGTGATGCACACGTTATTCGTAACGCAGGCGGACGAGCAAGTGATGATGCTATCCGTTCGCTAGTTATTTCATACAAATTACTAGGTACGCGCGAATGGTTTGTTATTCACCATACAGACTGCGGCATGGAAACATTTACCGATAATATTATGCGCGAACTGCTATCGACTAGCCTAAAAACAGCTTCTGTTGATGATACCGGCTGGCATGACTGTTGCGAAGGCAATGGCTCGGCAGAAGGCAATTATATTGACTGGCTAACGATCGAAGAGCAAACAGAAAGCGTACTAGAGGATGTAACTCGCATTAGGAATCACCCACTTGTTCCTGGTAATATTCCTGTTTATGGCTATATTTACGATGTAAAATCTGGCTCGCTTATAGAAGTTCCCGAGGCTACAACAGCTGGACAATGCAGATAGTATAGCTAAAAAGATACATTAAAGTCGTGAAGCAACTTCACGACTTTTCTCCATACCACATATTTCCAGCCTTACCTCCGCCATAGACACTCATTACACTACAGGCTATGATAAATAAAACATATTAAGGAGAATCTTATGCCTGGCACTCTTGCAGCAATCATCATTACCGTCTTATTTTTCAAGTCAGCATCAGATGCAGGGAAAAATCCTGTGCACATGGCTTTTACTGGTTTTCTAGTATTTTTCATCCCCGCACTACTCTGGACCTTCTTTATCACCCCAGGGCTTAAAGACACTCTGGCACACGACCCAAGCAATACCCTAGTCAAATTGACTGCGAACTACGCCTATGTCGTTATTGGAACAGTATGTTCTACTTGGGCTTGGTTTAAAATTTTCAAATCAAATAACGAAGATAATTAATATTTCGGCTACGAATTTGAGCCGGGGCTGCTAAAAATGGTAGGGCGAACTTTAGTCAGCCAGTGCTAAAAAAGCGGACTGAAGTCCGCCCTACTATATTATTAATATTTTCGTATTAAGGAACGAGCACTAAATAACTTCGACAACTCCGGAACATGGATCTTTATTCAGATTTTTAAAATGCAGGCTAAAGATCTGCGCCCCTTTGATAGCGTCAAAGTTATTTCGTACCTGCTTCTAAGAGCCGTAGCCAATACTTCATATCATCCGCACTTTATTGTAGCCCGTTACGGAGCTTGCGAAATACGGGAAGGCATGCGCCTGAAGGCTGACTTATACCAGCCCCAATAAATAATCACTGTAATAGCCGTCATTCCCGAAATCTTTAATCGGGAATCCATGCATACACGATAGATTTCTACTAAAAGCAGTCAGGAATGGCGGTTTCTCTTGGTTATATGAGTTTAAGTATAAATCTATTAGGCTTTGGTATTATACCCGAGCGCCCTATACTCATTGCACTTTCAAAGTAAGTTGCGCTTTTAATTCACCTTGTTCAGCCTCAGGCAGCACAGCACCATCTAAAATAAAAACTCGCGACTGAGTAATGCCACCGTCACGAGTTAAGTGACGCGCTATATTTCTTGCTCTTGTCGCAGCTAAAACAAAAAGCTTATACTCATCCGGTTTGATCATGCTACGCAACATATTTTTAGCCACCACATCAAATTCACCCATATCAGAATGCTTTAACTTAGGCGCACCAAATAATGATCGCTCAGCTAGCTCTGGGTATGTCTGTATAAATAAATCAGCCAACAAGCGCTTATATTCATCTTTTGATAACTCAATATACTCAGCTAACTGCACTTTTCCTTGGCTTTTTAATTCATTCGCCCGTATTTGCTTGAGCTGATCCATTAAAGCCTGTTCCTGCATTACCGGCCAATCTTGCTTTATATAAGACTCTGCTTTAATTTCCAAACTCAGTTCTGATTTTTCCGCTAAAGCACCCAGTAAAGCATCAAGTTTAGCTGCCTGCTCAACACTTAAATCTGCATTACCAGCTTGAAAACTTACCGTACTAAAATCCTCATCACTTCCTAGAAATGAGCCAATTGCAGTAAAAGGAGAAGCAATTACCTTGGTTAATAAATTGATAAAAACATCGTAAATTAAAGGCCCAACACTAAATTCAGGATTATCCAAACTACCTGAAACAGGCATATTAAGAATAATTTTCCCATCTTTATCTTTTAATAAAGCAATAGCTAACCCTAATGGCAGATCTACTGCATCAGGGTTTTCCACCTTTTCTCCTAACTCAAGCTGGTCAATCAACAAGTTATTTTCTGAGCTTAATTGCCTATCTCTAATTTTATACAGAAAGTCTACAGACATCTGCCCTTTTTCAACTTTATAGCCTGCAAATTCAACCATATAAGGCGATATAAACGGTAAAGGTAAACTTTTAAAGTGCATCCCTAAATCCATTTCATCCAAACTTGGATTAAAGTCTCCTTTTATCCCTACAGGAGACAAGTCAAATACTTTACCTTTTAAATCTACATAGATTTTGGCTTTCTGATTTGAAGAAATTTTGTTTATTTGCCCGCCTAAAGCATTCAATTTCACCACAAAAGGCAGAATTAAAGAGTAATCCGAAAAGTCAGAACTTCCACCCTTTATATTAACGGTACCTATGTCGAATTGCGCATTAGGCTCCTTTTTTGTTTCTTTTTGTTTTACTGGCTTATCAACGCTTTTAGAAACAATAATATCGTTAATATTAACGGTTTTATCTTTTTTGATAGTCACGCGCGCATAAGGCTGATCTAAATCAACCGATTTGATTTTTAATTTCACTGGCTGCAAATCAAACTCAAGGCCATTAAGCGCTAAATTCTGCCATTTCAAAAAATCTTGATGCAAAATCTGATCACGCGTATGCAAATTTTTAACACTCACATTCCCTTTATAATTTAGTGCTAAGTCACCTTTTTTACTTTGAGTAACAAGTAGCTTTCCTTGCGTATTGATATGCCCTTTTATAACATCGAGTTTAGCACTCTGATTAATATAAGGCTCAAACTTCCTAATCTCAATATGACTTATATTAATACCTAAATTTGATGCAAAAGGTTCCAAAACAGAAGACCCAACCACTTTTATTTTTCCCGTTTGATTTAGTCGTGCATTTAACTCTACGGGAAGTCGCGTCCCTTTTTCAGTACTAAAGTCCGTAACAGAAAAATCTAATTCAGATAAACTTAAAGCGACGGGGGGGTTCTGGGTGTAATCTTTAAACTGTAATGCGTAATTATTTATATTAAATGATTCTAGTGTTAGCAACCAAGGTTTATCACTTGCACCCTCATCATCCGCTTCCTGTGCTACTTCATCCTCTGAGGGCTGCATTGTAGCGAATAACTCTTGGTAATTGAGTATGCCATTTTTAGTCAACCAAGCGTTAATCAGAGCATCATTTGTGCTAATCGATTTAACTTTTACACTTTGATCCTGCAAATTAAAATCAATACCATCAATTTTAACGCTAGGCACTTGAACCAAGGCAGGATCTTGCTCGGTATGTAAATTAAATGTCTGTAAATTTACAAAACCCTGATTAGCTGTCATAAGTAACTGACTATCTGTTCTTAACTGATAGTTTTTCACGCCCATATCTAAGCTAGCGATATCCATTAAAACAGGTTCTTGAGGGCGTTTATCAGTAAATTTTATATGTGTGGTATTTAACGCCACATCTGTTACTTTAATAGTCCATGGGGTGCTGGGTTCCGCTGGTTCTTTTACTGCATTATCAGGCTCTGATTGTCCAGCCTGTCCAGCAAAAAGAGTTTGATAATTTAATTCGCCAGACTGGTTAAACCCTACGTCAAAATCAGCCTGTTTAGATTCGACCTTAGCAATATTGATTTCTTGTTTGTTCAAATCAAAATCAAAGCCTTCAATGGAAAAATAAGGGATATCAATCAGAGTTTTATCACTGTCTCGCGCGGTGAATTTTAAATTCTCTGTTATTAATTGGCCATCAGTAAGTTTAAATAAAAATGCGTCATCAGCATAAGAGAACGCATAATTAAATTTCACTGCTTGAGTACCATCTATCCATTTAAACTGCACTCTATCTTGTAAAAATAACTGCCAAATGCGAGTAAACTGTACACCAGTTACATCTATAGAGCCATTAGAAAACAATGGATTAACACCAAAGTTACCTTGCCACTGTAAATGACCCCCCGAATCGAGTTGCATAGTAAAACCCAAAACTGAACCTTCACCAGGCAAAGTACTAAAGCCATCAAGATGTAAATTTAGAGGCTGAATAATATCTGTAATTGACTCAGCATGAACCGAGTCAA
>CBDVDU010000072.1:0-10242 GCA_965372825.1 uncultured Gammaproteobacteria bacterium
AAATGGCGCTACCTATAGCCATAAGCCACCGTTGTTATTCTGGTTGATTAATTTAAGCTGGGGCATGTTTGGTGTTAGTGAATGGTCGGCGAGAATGGTCGGGCCATTATGTGCTTTGCTTAACTTATATATGACGCGCATGCTGGCAAAACAGTTATGGCCGGATGAGCCAAAGGTTGCTTTGCTAGCGCCGTGGGTGTTGATGGCTACGCTATTATGGACGTTGTTTGCTACTGGGACGATGTTTGATATTTTGCTGGGTGTTTTGGGTTTAGTTTGGGTGAGGCAAGGCAAAGAAGCGCTAGGTTGGGGGAGTTTTGCGCTGGCTATTGGTTTAGGTGTGCTCGCTAAAGGGCCAGTAATTTTAGTGCATTTAATGCCTATCGCTTTATTGATGCCTGTGTGGCGACAAAAAAATATCTCGGTCAATTATTATCGTTGGTATGGTTTTATCTTATTAGCTTTGCTAGGCGGTGCTTTGATTGCATTAAGTTGGGCAATACCAGCCGCAATATAAGGCGGAGATGCTTATGCGAAGGCTATTTTGTGGAGCCAAACAGCTGATAGAGCCGTGACTACGCGCATTCATGCACGTCCTTTTTGGTGGTACTTGCCGTTTATCCCATTGTTTTTATTTCCTTGGGTAACTTGGCCACGTTTTTGGCAGTCATTACGACCTTTGCACTGGAATAATGATCAAGGTGTACGCTTATCGCTGCTTTAGTTTGTAAGTGGCTTACTTATTTTTTCTTTAATTCAAAGTAAGCAGGTGCATTATTTAGTACCTTTATTGCCCGCTTTTAGTTTGTTAATGACGCGTTTGTTAGTTAAAAATGAAAAGACACGCCGCTTATCTTCTGATCTGGTTTTACCCTTGTTTTTTTGTGTCGTGGGGATATTTTTAATACTCATGCCGTCGCTGGCTATTTTTTCTAAACTAGCATGGGTTCAAGGAATGGATTATGTTTGGGGGGGAAGTGTTTTATTGATTGGCGCGGTTTTATTTGCTTTTACTTGGCACCAGCGGCAGTTATCGATTTTTGCGGTTAGCACTTCGGTGGTTTTAGCTATTTTTATCGGTTTTATCTGCTTTTTTAAATATACTGGCTTAGCTTATGATTTAAAGCCAGCGGCAGATAAAGTAAAGTTCTTTCAGGAACAAGGGATTCCTGTCGCTTATTTGCAGAACTATCAAGGGCAGTTTCATTTCTTGGGGCGCTTAACGCTGCCTATAGAAGTGGTACCAAGAGAAGACAAAATGCAGTGGGCAGCAGATCATTCTGAGGGGTATTTGATTTCTGTACAACGTGATGCTGATCCATTGGCGAGTTATATGCAGAGACAGCGCGAACGTTGGTTAATTTTTAGAAGTGCTCAGCAGGTGTTGGCTGGAGTTAAGTAGGATGTAATTTGATTCACTCGCTATATGAAGCAAGCAAATATACCTGAGCGTATATTTGCTTATCCTTGGTGAGAGGTATTATTTTTCGCAAATTCCGCCTTTACAGCCACAGTTTTTACCACAGCCTAAACCTTCTTCTTTAGCAGCACCAAATTCAGGGTGCTCAGCGGCATATTTTCTGGCGGCTTGCTGTACGAATATCCAGCCCATCATTAGTCCAAAAATGACGGCCATTGCAATTAGGAAATTAAGCATTCGCTCCTCCAAGGCCGGCAAAGCCCATAAATGTAAGTGATAAAATACCCGCTAGCATCATACTTAATGCAGCGGCTTGAGTGATATTAGGTAAGTTAGAGAGTTCCAGCTTTTCTCTTAGGCCAGCCATTAAGACAATCGCTAAACCAAAGCCCGCTCCTGCACCTAAACTAAAAGATACCGACTGTAAAAAATCATATTCACGAGAAGTTTGGAACAAAGCAACGCCTAAGATTGCGCAATTGGTGGTAATGAGTGGTAAAAAAATACCTAAAGCACGAAATAAAGCAGGGCTAAATTTCTTTAATACCATTTCCACTAATTGCACTGATGAGGCAATTAAAGCGATATAACTGATTAAGCGTAAAAATTCTAAATCAAACATGGTTAGTATTTGATTGATACCATAAGCACAGGTTGAACTAACAAACATCACAAAGGTGGTCGCTAGACTCATGTTAAATGCAGTATCGCGTTTTGCCGAAACACCGACAAAGGGACATAAGCCTAAAAACATAGCTAGCACGAAGTTGTTAATTAAAAATGCACTGAGAAAGATAAAACTAAGAGATTCTGGGTTCATATCGGTTCCTTATTTCTTTAGTAACGAGAAATCTCATACATTAAGGCTTAACTGCACAATGTGCTATCGCATCTGCGGCAATCATACGTCCAGTTTTACGTTGCTGAATATAATTAATCAACAACAGCCAAGAGCCCAACACAATAAAACCACCTGGCGGTAAAATCATCACCACCCAAGGCTCAAATTGCGTGCTAAAGACTTGATAGCCTAATAATTGACCTGCACCTAATAATTCTCTTACACCACCCAGCATAACTAAGGCTAAAGTGAAACCTAGCCCCATACCTAAGGCACTGACCACAGATTTGGTAAAAGAGTTTTTAGAGGCATAAGCTTCAGCGCGGCCTAGAATTAAACAGTTTACCACTATTAATTGAATAAACGCGCCTAGCTTATTGTATAAATCTAAGCTAACTGCTTGAATAATATAGTCAACTAAAGTCACAAAAGTGGCAATGATAATAATATAGGTCGTAATACGGACTTGCCTGGGAATGAAATTACGTAGCGCGGAAACCAAGGCATTAGAGCAAACTAACACAAAAATACTGGCAATACCCATAGCCAGTGAATTAAGTACGGAGTTAGTCACGGCTAATACAGGGCAAAGTCCTAGCATCATGACAAACACGGGGTTTTCTTTCCAGATGCCTGCGGTAAAGACATCGAGGGTTAAGGGTGTTTCTTTTTTTGTAGCTTGAGTCATAAATCACCTTATGGATTATTTTGTTCTTTTGTGTAGTTGCATATTCAGATGCTCTAACAGAGAAAAATGTATAAACAAACTTGGGAGTGCATATTCAATAAACTCCGAAACTTTAGGTTATGAAGCACTGCCAGTCCTCAAAGGACTAGCAGTGCTTTCGGATATTATTAAATTTTGATTCCTTACTACCTTGTATAGGGCTTATAGGGCTTAATTTTTACCTGTTACTTCCTGAATTAAGGAAATATCTTTACGTAATAGCTCATTAATTAAAGATTGTAGGTTAACGCCTTTATGTTTTGCTTTTTCAGCAAACCAGCTCTCAACATCTTGATCTAAATAAACAGGAAGTTTTAGTTGGGCATCGGAATGATAAAAACGGCCGCGCTCTGCATTGGAAAAGTCATATTCATCTTTCATTATGAACCCTCATATTGATTTTGTTCGTGTCGTGTGGCTGGTCTCGCTGAAATAATACGTATTGTGATCTGAGATTGTTGGTAAATTATAAAAGTATGTACAACTATTCGTAATTTATGCTTACGTGTGCTCCCTAAAGTAATCCATCGCTCTTCTTGCGCATCATGTTCATTATCAAGCATGGATAATTGTAAGGGATCAAGGAATATTTCTGTTGCCTCTTCAAAACTGATGCCATGTTTTTCAGGTTTATTTTGGCCTTTCCCGGATCCCATTCAAAATGATAGTCCATTACTTATTCTTAGTGCGTGCTTTCGCTTGTTCTAACAAACTCAAATTCTTAGCAATTGCCGGATGCAACGCTTGTCCGCTTTGATTGAGCATCCGACCAATCGCATTCGAGGTGATCGTCGATCCAGAAATCGCATCAATTTCCCAGTCATGCTGTTTTGTTCCATGGCGAACGGTTTTAATGGCATGAATTAACCTTGATTGCTCTGGATTTACTTTAGCATCCAAGCATTTAAAATTGGCTAAAAAGTCAGGATCGGTGGTGATTTTCGTACCAAAACCGGGGGTTTCTGTGCTTTTTAATACATCAAAGCCTGTGATACAGCCACTATTTGGTTGGTAGCCATACAGCAGTCGAACCGTGTCTTGATAACCTTGAGCGGCTGCGTTTAAAGCAATGCCGACTAATTGATTATTTTTGTCGTAACCGGCATAAATTAATTCACCAACAGTTTTATCATCCGCTAAGCTTAATTTATCTTGATCGACGACAAAGGTTAAACGACTCGTCGCTGTAGGTAATACTTTGAAAATGGCTCGTTCAGTCGCCAAGCGTTGATTCTCGGCAATAATAGGTTTAGTAAACTCATAAACTAAGACGACTAACAAGCCCGAGATCATCGCTACAACGGCTAAAGTGCTAATCAATTTGGCGCTGGAAGGCATCTCTGGTATTTGATTTTCTGGCGTACTCATGATTTTTCCTTGGCTTTTTTACGTGCGCCATAAATGCGTGGTTGAGTATAAGTTTCAATAATCGGTGTCGCGGCATTGCCGAATAAAATTGCGTACATCACGGCTTCCGTTAAGCCGCCAAATAAACGAATAATGACCGTTAAAAAGCCGACTAAAACCCCAAAGACAAAAATACCTAAAGGGGTCACGGGTGAAGCGACCATATCGCTGGCCATAAAAACGGCAGCAAACATAAGGCCTCCAGAAAATACCATAAAAGCAGGTGAGGGGTATTTGCTAGGATCTAAAAAATAAAATAGCTCGGCCGAAATAACGGTACCGAAAATAACAGCGGCAGGAATACGCCAATCGAGCATATTCTTGTATACCAAATACAGGCCACACACGAGAATTAATAAACTGGACGTTTCGCCGGCTGAGCCAGCGACGTTACCGATAAACAAATCATAAGAATCGGTAATAATCCCTTGGAACTTCATTAATGCCAGTGGTGTTGCGCCACTAAAGCCATCAATCGCAACTTGAGCTGTCCAGTCAGCGGTGGCTGCCGGTTTCATAAACGGTAAGGCTAATGTCGAAGGGATAAATTCAACAAAGCGATCAACTGCAAGTGCGGGTGTCCAAGTGGTAATCGATACAGGGAAGGCGGCCTGTATAAAAGCGCGACCGACTAAAGCAGGATTAAACACATTAAAGCCTAGCCCACCAAATAAGGTTTTGCCCATCGCGATTGCGGTAAAACCAGCAACAGCCCCCATCCATAAAGGAAAGCCAGGTGGTAAAGTCATGGCTAATAATAAGCCACTGACGGCGGCACTGGCATCGAGAATGGTCGATTTTTTACCAGACATCCAGCAGAAAAAATGTTCCGTTGCCATGCAGGATAAAGTAGTTACCAATAATAAGGCTAAAGCACTGATACCAAACTGATACACAGAGTAAGCGGCTAAAGGTAATAAAGCATAGACCACATTGCGCATAATTTGCGCGACGCTCGGTGCTTTGCGTATATACGGTGAGGTGCGTATATCAATTTTTAAATCAGATTTAGCCATTTTGTAAATGCCTTTCGCGGTTTAATACTTTTGCAATTCTAAAATACTGTACCAATGGAATATTGGATGGGCAAACATAGCTACAGCAGCCACATTCAAAACAGTCATTCAGGTGATATTGTTCTTCCATCACATCATATTGACGTTTGGCTGCCAATAAGCCAAGCTCGGAAGGGTTTAAATTAATCGGGCACACTTGCAAGCACTGAGTGCATTTTATACAAGGTAATACGTCATCGTTTTTCGTCGCTCGTTTATCTAAAACTAAAACCGCTCCTGTGCCCTTGGTGATGGGGACGTCCAATGAGCGAGCCGGCATGCCCATCATCGGGCCACCTAAAATCAACTCTGCTTCTGCGCCTTGAAACCCCGCATAATCTAATAAATAACGTAAGGGCGTACCAATCGGCGCTAAATAATTACCAGGCTTTTCCAAATCATCACCGGTAATAGTGATAACACGCTCAATTAAGCCCTGTCCTTTGGGTAGTAAAGCGCCAATTTCTGCCAGCGTAGCAACATTAAAAACTGCCAAACCCACTTCAGAAGGCAATCCTCCTGACGGAATTTCTATACCTAATAAAGAGTAGGCGAGCATTTTCTCTGCGCCTTGTGGGTATTTAGTTTCCACAGCCTCAATGGTAATTGTGCCATCACTCGGTAAATGTGGTTTTATTGCCTCTAGGACATTTAGCTTATTATCTTCAACACCAATAATGGCTTTTGGTGCGGCAACACATTTCATGGCAATACGAATGCCCAGTAACAAATTATCAATGTTTTCCAGCATCACACGATGATCAGTGGTCAGAAACGGTTCACATTCACAACCATTAATCAGCACCGTATGAATAGTGCGATCCGCAGGCACATTCATTTTGACATGAGTAGGAAACGCTGCACCACCCAAGCCAACCATGCCAATATCTTGCACGGCCTTGATTAGCTCTTCACGCGACATTTGTTGATAATTGTAATAATTATCAGATTCTGTAACTTGTTGCCCAGAATCTAATGAGGTCGTGATAATAATAGCGGGCTCTTTGCCTCCTTTGGCATTAGACGCAATATCAATTTCTTTAACAGTACCGGTAACCGGAGCATGAATAGGCACGGACATAAAGCCATCCGCTTCAGCAATGACTTCGCCACGCGTTATGTGTTGACCTTTAAAAACAATCGCTTTTGCTGACTTACCTATGTTTTGTGCTAAAGGCACAATGATTTCTGGGGCAAAGGGCAACCGTCGCGTTGGTTTCGCGTTAGTTTCTGCCTTGTACTCATCGGGATGTATCCCATGAGGAAAGGTTTTTTTGCCAAATAGATTAAATAAATTCATAAGCTATTTTAACCGGAAAGCGAGCAGTCTGTTTTAATGACTTGCAAATAAATAAAGGGAAGCAGGTTTGACACTAGGGTTAGCTCTCTTGCAAATGTCTTTCTCGGTTGAGCGCTTTAGCAATTCTAAAATACTGAACTAGTGGAATATTAGATGGGCAAACATAGCTACAGCAGCCACACTCAAAGCAGTCATTCAAGTGATATGTTTCTTCCATTTCTTGGTATCGGCGTTTAGCCGCCAACAATCCCAGGTCAGACGGATTTAAATTAATAGGGCAAGCTTGTAAGCATTGTGTGCACTTTATACAGGGTGATATATCATTATGTTTAGTTAGCCGCTCATCCAGCACCAGAACCGCCCCCGTGGCTTTAGTAATAGGCACATCAAGTGAGCGCGCCGGCATACCCATCATCGGGCCGCCTAAAATCAATGAAGCTTCGCCACCAGTAAAACCGGCATAATCCAGTAAAAATCGTAGAGGTGTGCCTAGCGGCGCTAAATAATTGCCGGGATTTGTCAGATTATCACCGGTAATGGTGATAATGCGTTCAATATAGCCTTGGTTTTCGGGGAGCAATAAGCCAATTTTAGCTAAAGTGGCAACATTAAAAATGGCTAAACCTACTGCTGATGAACGGCCGCCCGAGGGTATTTCAATGCCTAATAAAGAATAAGCGAGCATTTTTTGCGCGCCTTGTGGATATTTCGTGATGACGGCTTCAATGGTAATGCTGCCATCGCTAGGTAAATGCGGTTTAATTTCCTGTAAAACATCGAGTTTATTATCCTCTATACCAATAATGGCTTTCGGTGTATCAAGGCATTTCATGGCAATATGAATGCCACGGATTAATTGTTCAATTCTTTCTAGCATCAAGCGGTGGTCAGTGGTGAGAAAGGGCTCACATTCACAGCCGTTGACTAATATCGTATGTATCGGAGTGTCTTCTGAGGTCGTCATTTTGACATGTGTCGGAAAGGCCGCGCCGCCTAGCCCAACAATGCCGATATTTTGTACTGCTTTAATCAGATCTTCACGAGAGAGCTGTTCATAATCTATGGTGTTATCTGTTGTTAAAACATGCTGACCAGAATTCAATGAAGTCGTGATAATAATGGCCGTCTGCTTTCCCCCGTCTGCAGTTTTTACTAGGTCAATGGCTTTAATTGTGCCGGTAACTGGCGCATGAAGTGGTACAGACATAAAGCCATCTGCTTCCGCAATAACTTCTCCACGGATAACGTGCTGGCCTTTGAAAACGATGGCTTTCGCAGGTTTGCCGATATTTTGCGCTAAAGGGACAATGATTTCAGGCGCGAACGGCAAACGGCGTGTAGGTTTTGCATTCGTTTCTGCTTTGTATTCCTCGAGATGAATGCCATGAGGGAAAGTTTTTTTGCGGAATAGTTTTAATAAATTCATAAAGTCCTTTTATGTAGGTAGCGGGCGGGGGGTGCTGGCTTTTCCTGTTTTTGGTTTGTTCTCCGAGTAGGAATAAAATGGGTGGGGTAATTATTTCATTGGAAGTGAAGCTTTATTTTGCGATTAATAGAGTCAATGCAAAGTAAAGCCTCACCGGTAAGTGGTAGGGTTTGTTTTAGTCCGGCTCCTTAGGAATGCACATTAAATAAAACCCGAAACTTTAGATTATGAAGCACTGCCAGTCCTCAAAGGACTGGCAGTGCTTTCGGGTGTTATTGACTTTTGATTCCTTAGTTACTGAAACTTCTCAGCGCGTTTAATTAACTTAGCCAGATTTTTCTCATTTGGGTTCCAAGGTGTTCCTGGGTGAATAATCACCGCGGTACATTTTTCTGCCGCTTTGACTATATCCTCAAAGGTTCCGGCTGTTGGATCAATGATAATTGCTTTTTTGTCTTCGTTGTATTTGAAGATTTTCGGGTTAATGTCCACGCATTCATCGCAAGTTGTGCAATCTGGTGTTTCTATCCAAACGGACTCATGACCACCTGCGGCGGGGGCTGCTGTTGCCGCAGGACTTGCAGCCGCTTGTGGCGCGGCGCTGGTATTTGCTGCTTTAGCAGGGATTGGTGTAGAGGGTACTGCCACTTGTGGGGCATTGGCCGCTGGAGCTGCAGCTAATGCCGAGGCTAATGCACTGACATCTCCTCCATCTCCACCTGCTATTGACATTAAATTAGATGCAATACTGGCTGCCATTTCTGCTTTTGCTTGCGCTGCAATGGCATCGGTATCAATGACGACCTTATCTACGCCTGCTAAACCTTTGAGTGTACGCCAGAAATTGCGGCGCTCAATGGTAGCATGGACAATTTCAGGATCAATGCCAACGCGTACTAAAGTATTAGAGTCAGGATGTACCGCATAGACATAAGGTGAATGTTCGGCCATATCATCATGGTCTAAATCAATAAACTCATGCAAAGGCACCATATCATCATGCCATTGTGAAGGTGCGATAAATTTAAAATGCTTTTGGAAACGGCCTTCAGTCATCGCCCAATCCGCAAAAGTTAACGGCACGGTCATGGTGTCTTCGATACCGTATTCATCAACAAATTGTAATTCATAGGTAGTCCAGTCTTTATCTAGGTCTGGGTTGCCTTTTAAGGACATACTTTTTTCCCAGGTATCATCTTCGCGTGGGTCATAAGTCATTAATGGGTAAGCGCGCGCTTCAACGGCTAGTTTACTTTGCATGTCGGCGGCATCATCAGCCACGCCGTGTTCTGGCTGGCAGACGGCATAAATATTGAAAATCGCAGGCCCGCGATAATTCAAACCATCAATATAACCTTCAATTAAATGATTCGGATGGGCAATAGAACTTTGTAGCGTATACGTGGTTCTGTGCGCCATAGAAATTAAACTCATTTCTTTACGGCGTTCTGTTTTACCTTTCCATTCTTTGCCGTACGGGGCCATATCCGAGATTTGGCCTGTAAAACCTGACGTGCAAGCTTGACCTCCGGTATTGGAATAAACCTGAGTATCCAAAATCAATATTTTTAGTGGCATACCAGACATAATGCTACGCGATAGATTTTGAAAGCCAATATCGTACATTGCACCATCGCCACCAACAGTAACAACAGGTGGGCACATTAAATATTCTTCTTCGCTGAATTGATGCCAGTCAAAATATTTGAAAAAATGATCGGACTCGTCTTTGTCGTATTTATCCGCAATTTCTAATTCCGCCATACGAATAGCTTTAAAGCCTTCGGACATTTTAACCATGTGGCCTTCAAAGATCCCCATCGCTAAAGACGGTGCATCTTGGAATAGATTATTCGCCCACGGGAAAGGGTAAGGGTTAAATGGGAAAGTAGAGCCCCAGACGGATGAACAACCCGTACTATTGGTAATCCCCATTTCGACACGACCATTACCTGTTACGCCTTGAGTGTATTGCCATTTTAAATGTTTTAATTTGGCGACAATTTGCGATGCCCATTTGAGCCATTTGGCATCAATTGGATCACTGGCTTTGCCTTCGCTTAATG
>CBDVDU010000073.1:0-10152 GCA_965372825.1 uncultured Gammaproteobacteria bacterium
AATTAATTGCCGTTGTTCGGGGGTCTGCCATAAACAATGCTGTAATAAATAACAATCCCAAATAGACACAGCGGACTGAGCATTGGTGAAAGCAGACACTTTTAATAACTTTATCACTTTACGCCAGCGACGGTCAGACACATAAATCTGCTGCTGTTGCATAAAATCACGCAAGTCAGCCAAAAACGTCAGTACCTCACCAGGAAGTTTTATTTTATTCGCCTGCGTTTGAATGTGCTCTAGTTCTTGTTCAGTAAATAACAGATGATCATCGAGTGTTACGGGCTCGTCTTGTAATTGTAATAGACGAGAAAAATGTTGTGCCGAAACAGGCTCGACCTGATAACGGCACAGAAATCGATCATATAACGCAGCTAAACCTTCATCATCAGGTAACTCATTACTAGCAGCAATAACAGAAACCAGAGGTACTTTGACACGGGCATCCCCATTATCGAATTCACGCTCATTAAGGATTGTTAATAAGGCATTAAGAATAGCGCTATTCGCTTTAAAAATTTCATCAATAAAAGCAATACTAGCAGCAGGGAGATAACGATCCGTTAAGCGTAAATAACTATCATTCTCCAAAGCTTTAATAGATAAAGGGCCGAATAGCTCTTCAGGGACTGAAAATTTAGTCAATAAACGCTCAAAATATTCACCGCCTTTAAAGGCTAAATGGAGCTTTCTAGCAAGTACGCTTTTAGCGGTACCTGGCTTACCAATCAGTAGTAAATGCTCACCCGATAGCGCTGATAACAAAGCTAAACGAATAGGTTCTTCTCTTTCTATTAAGCCTGTATTGAGTTGCTCAAGAATGATTTGGATACGTTGTTTCATAAATTCTATCTAGGATAAACCTTGTTCCCATTTTCACGGAGACTGTCACTGCCATTAAGTTAAATGTTAAATTATTCGTAATAAACAATGAGTTATACCGTAGGTTGGATGAGCTTATCTAACGTAGCGCAGATAACGTAATCCGACATTTGGGTACCCCCTAAGTCGGACACCATTTTTTAATGCTGCGCAATAAAAAATCTTATCCAACCTATATATAATACATTGATTATAAAGTATAAAACCTTAACTTAATGGCGGTGATAAAGGCCGTGGGAACTAGAGGGTTATGTGATTTATTTCTTACCAAAAATCCACTTAATATGTTCAAGCATATCATTCAGTGAGTTTTCTTTAATGGTTTGTATTAGCTCATCGACTTTAAAGGCATGATGCCGTTCATAAACCACACCGACTTGTGGAGACTCGGCTAAGCCTGTTTCACGCGCATGATCCACAAAGCCATCATTTTTCCAGAAAAAAGCACCAGGCATGGTGGTTGGAATCACCAATACGAAAAATAATGAACGGCCAAAAGCAGATATAATCATCATGCTAAGCGCTAATACGCACGCAGTTGCTAAGCCTAATAGACCTGATAAACCCGTCACCATAATGATGCCAGAAAGCACTAAACTAAAAGCCAATAAAGCATTGCGTAGTAAATAAGATTTACCATATTGCGTCGTTTGACGATAGTAAGAAGCAGCACCTTCATTATTAATCACTTTCATATCACGAGCATGTACGATATGACCGATAGCCTCAAGCGCAAGGCCCGTAGTGATTAGCATTGCCAATGATGGAATCAATTCCACTAAGGCTGATAAAGGTAATAAAACTAGACTCACCGCAGCAATAATTAATGCCCCTAAACTTAGCATAGATCCAACAAAAGCAGTGCCTGTTTGTAAATGATCCCAAAAAGGACGTGCTGGAATACGGTAAAGCTTATACATAAAGAATAAGCCGATCGGGCCACTGATAACCGCTAAATAAGCAAAGATATCAGCGAAAAACCCCATAAAGGCATTATCAAAAAAGGCAAAAAAGACATAACCAAGCAGCCCCGTGTAAAACATGGAAACCCCTGCTATTTCACGACTAACAGGTGATAATCTCAAATTATTAAAGCCACGGTAAAAACGATGTGGTTTACCCAAGTGCATATTCAGTTTGTAGAGACCAATAGTGCTCAACACAAAAATGGTGACCACCAGACTCATATGCAAGGTGTACTCTTGTAACAAGCCAAAACCAGCTAAGCCAAGCACAGGGCCTAGTATTAGCATTAAAAAAGCACCAACAGTCGCTTGAGTAAATAAGGTGAAAATAACATGGGCACTTTCATGGCTGGTTAACAGTTGACGAAAATTCCAGTGCTTTTCCCGCCCCATTTTTTCATCAACAACAGGCTTATATTTACCTTCAGCGTCATCCTTATGATACTTAATAGGCATTGAATCAGGGCGTGTCATTTCACGATGATTCTGCTTTTTTTGTTGAAAACGTATATTCGGGTGGGTAATATCGGTAGTCGGAAAGCCAGGAATTTCTGTAATGGCTTGATCACGTTTTTCTGGAATATTTTCAATCACACCAAAATCTAAGGCATTACCTAAACAGGCACTCACACAAGAGGGTTTTAAACCGACTTCTAAGCGGTCAACACACATATTACACTTGCTCACTTCACCTTTTACAGGGTCTAGTTGCGGTGCGTTATAGGGGCAAACCCAGGTACAGTAACCACAACCAAAACAAATATCTGGGTCTTGCAGTACCGCACCGTATTCTGTGAATTTAGTGTATGCGCGTGTTGGACAGCCTGTTAAACAAACGGGGTCATCACAATGATTACAAGCCATAGATATATTCAGACGTTGGTAATCTGGGTAAGATCCCCCTTCAACATAACCGACCGACCGAAACGCGATATGCGCCGGATTATCATTTTTTTCACTACAAGCGGCTTCACAGGCATGACAGCCTATACAGTTATCCGCATTAAGAAAAAAACCATGCTGTTTATTGCGGTTAGGGTTGTCGCCTATGCCATCATCGCCATTAATATTAAGGCTTTTACCCCTGCGCTCGTCGCCTTCCTCGGTTAATTCAATATCTTTTCCGTAGCGGTTTTTATCTTTGGTTTCTTTATCCCAAAGGTAGGCATATTCTGGTTCGTCACTTCTTACTTTTATCATAATATTTCTTGATTATTCTCGTTCCCACACTTAGCATCACTGCTATTAAGTTAAGGATTTATTAATTTAAAATTAAAAGGTTACTTTGTCGACTGGTGACTTCTCACTAAAGGGGACAGGAAGTTTTTTCAGTTCGTCATTCCTGCTAACAGCATGCAGGAATGACGAGCTTTTTATCTGTGGTTCCCCTGAATAGAGAGCCACAGATAAAACTAAAAGCTGCGTGATTCTTTGTTAATCCTGGCTGCTTCTTCCTGGTTGATATGTTCAATACGTACAGCTGACTGTTTAAAAGCGGGTTGCCGCGAATGTGGATCTAATAGCCCCAGTGTTAAACGATTAACACAATCAAAAAAGTGAAACGGGATAAACACCATATTATTAGGCACTCGATGCGTTAACATCACCATAACCACTGCATCACTGCGCCGCGAAACAACGCGCACATAGGTTTGATGTAAAATTCCCATCTCAGCCGCTGCATCAGGATTCATTTCCATAAACGGGGTAGGGCTGTACTTATTGTTGTTCCCTATTTTTCCTGTTCTCGTGCGCGTATGAAAATGTTCGACCAAACGGCCTGAATTTAACCAGAAAGGATATTGCTCATCTGGGACTTCGTTATTATCAATAAACGGTAAAGGGATTAATTTAGCCATGCCATCTGCATAGCGGAAGGTACCTGACTCTGTATATAAACGTTTGCCACCTTTGGGTGGCTCTTCACCATTTTTTGCTTGTTCTTCGGTGTAAGGCCATTGAATACCACGATTTTTCTCAATCAGGTCATGTGTCATTCCCGAAATGTCGACTAAGCGGCCTTTAGATAAATGGCGCATTTCATCAAAAACCTCAGCCGGCTTATAAGGGAATTTCATTTTTTCTGATTGCTCAAATTGCTTGGCAATTTCATTAAAAATATGCAGATCAGTTTTGGTGTTTTCGTAAGGTTCTTTAACCTTACGAACAATATTGACTCGCCTTTCTGTATTGGTAAAACAACCTTCTTTTTCCGCCCAGATAGCAGCAGGTAAGAAAATATGTGCATACTCTGTGGTTTCTACATCTAAATACGAATCCTGAACGACTAGGCATTCCAACTTTTCCAGCGTTTTGCGAATACGCGCCGTATTAGGCATAGAAGTCATCGGGTTCGTACCTATCAACCACAAGCCTTTAATTGCTCCTGTTTCAATGGCAGGAAAAATATCCGTTTGTGCCATACCGCGTTGTTTAGGGAAAAACTCGGGATCAACATTCCAAAATTTACCGATTTCTTCACGGTCATCTTTATTTTCAAGCGCACGATAAGCAGGTAAACCCGAACAAGAAGACCATTCTCGTGTTCCCATAGCATTACACTGACCAGTAATAGATAAGCTAGTGCCGCCTTTTTTACCAATATTCCCGGTGAGCAGGCTTAAGTTGTTTAAACCAACAACGCCATCAGAACCATGAGTACTTTGATTAATACCCATAGTCCAGATATTCATCGCCGCACCAGCTTTGGCGTAAAGACGCGCCACATGGCGGATGGTGTCTTCATCAATTCCACAGATTTTTGATGCGCTAGCAGGGTCGTATTTTTGAACTTCTTTTTCTAATTGTTCGAAACCATTGGTGTTGGCTTCTATATATTCTCGATCTTCTAAACCTTCAGCCAGAATGACATGCATTAAGGCATTTTGTAAAACTACATCAGTGCCTGGGGTAATCGCTAAATGCATATCCGCATTTTGCGCCAGCATGGTCACTCGCGGGTCTACAACAATCAATGGAAAAGGGCGTTTTTCTTGCGCTTCCTTCATACGCCAGTAAATAATCGGGTGTTGTTCAGGCAGGTTTGATCCCCAAGCAATTAAACATTCCGTATGTTCAAAATCTTCATAACACCCTGGTGGGCCATCGGAGCCAAAGGAACGCTTATAACCCGATACCGCTGATGCCATACATAAGGTCGTATTACCATCATAATTATTCGTACCAATAACACCACGCGCTAATTTACCTAAAGTATAAAAACCTTCGGTAAGAATCTGTCCTGTTGAAACAATCGCAAAAGCATCCCGCCCATAAGTGGACTGGATACGTTTAATTTCAGATGCCATTTTAGCGGTCGCATCATCCCAATCAGAATTCTGCCAAGGTTCATGAAAATCACTTCGGATAAGTGGTGTTTTACCTCGTCCAGCAGATTCAAATAACTCATGTTCAAAAATACCTTTTAAACACAATTTACCTTGATTCACATCTGCACCACCGACACCACGAGAAGACACGGGAATGCCTTCTTTATTGGTACCAATCTCAATAGAACACCCTGTAGAGCAGTAGCCACAAGTTGAATAAGTCCATTTTTCAACTTTTTTATCGGCAATAGTGATGGGGTTTTTTTTGTTACGACCAAATAGCATAATATTTCAAAGATTTTTTATATTAAGTTAACCTAAATAAAAATTAGATTTTAGGAATAAACATTGTTCCTTCCGCGACCATGACTGCTTCGCCACCAACACGTAAATTCAATGTATCTTCCCCTTTGTGGTCCATTTCTAGGTTTAAAATACTACGACGCATTTTGTCATCACCTCGTTGTACTGCAAACGTATAAGTTCCCTTTTGCATATGATCGAAAGAACATAAATAAGCAGCTAAAGCAGGTATTGCAGAACCTACTGGCGGATCTTCATGAGCACCAATATTTGGCCCAACTAAACGCGCAGCAAAATCTGAATCTTGATATGGCGTTTTTGGTGAGACAAGTAAAATTTCTTGGGCGGCTGTTTGTGGTGCACTGGATTGGCTCCATGCAGAAAAATTAAAGACAGCATCGCGTACAGCCTCATAATAATAAACAGGGACAACTAAATAAGGGACATCACAGGAAACAAGACGTGTAGCGTATTTTTTGGTATCAATATGAGCTTGATTTATACCCAAGAATCCTGCAAGTTCATTGTCAGTAGGGACGTAGTAATCTACAACAGGTGAAACGGTTCGTGCAAACTGAATAAAGCTAGCCTTACCCTCAGAGTGACTAATGCTAGCTTGTATTTTTCCGGTGTTTTGTTCAAAAACAACCGTTGTGTGTGCCTCGTCTACAGGAAGCTTGTTGCCGCAGGCTGCCAAAACATATCCAGCCGCAATAATTGTTTGCCCTGCAAAATCTATTTCACCTCGTGGAGTGAATATTTTCATGATGTAGTGATTCTCTACACCTTCTTTTTGCGCCAAAAAAACGGTTTCCGATAAATTTAATTCACGAGCGACCAATTCCATTTGCTCGAGGCTTAATTCTTCAGCACTAGGAAAAACTGCAATTTGTGCGCCGCTAAAAATCTGATTGGTAAAAACGTCGGCTATATAATAAGTGTAATTCATTCTGTTATTCCCCTAGGCTGACTGCTACGCGGTTATCTTCAATACGGACTGCATAGACCGGTATACAGACGCTTTCATCTTCAAAACATTTTCCAGTCAGTAAGCTGAAATGCTGTTTATAGAGAGGTGAAGCAATCATTGGTTCGCCTTTAATGTCGCCTAATAAGCCGCGTGATAACACATGAACTTTTCCAAAAGGGTCGTAATTATTCACTGCAAACACGGCATTGTCTTTCGGCATATAAAAAATAGCCACTTGCTTATCTTCAACTAAAGCACACACCCCTGAATCAGGTTGTAAATCATCTAGTGGGCAAATATCAATCCAGTTACTCATTATGCTTCCTCCGTTACTGCCATGTGCTGACGCTCTTCTTCATTTGCTGGTCGGATTTGGCCGCGCTCTTCGACAAAAAGAATATTCTCATCCGTTTTATCGCTATTAATAAAATGACGGAAACGTTTTAATTTGCTTTCATCAGCAATAGTGGTTTTCCACTCACATTGGTAAGTATCCACGACACGCTGCATTTGTGCCTCTAAGTCGGCGCAAACCCCTAGCTTGTCATCAATCACAACTGATTTTAGATAATCTAAACCACCTTCCATATTTTCCATCCATACCGAAGTGCGTTGTAAACGGTCAGCAGTACGTGAGTAAAAAGTTAATACGCGATCGATATATTGAATTAAGGTAGCTTTGTCTAAATTCGTAGCAAATAAATCACCATGACGCGGTTTCATACCGCCATTACCACAGACATAAAGATTCCAACCGCCTTCAGTGGCGATAATGCCTATATCTTTACTTTGTGCTTCAGCGCATTCTCGCGTACAACCCGATACAGCAAATTTAATTTTGTGTGGTGAGCGTAATCCTTTATAACGGTTTTCTAGTTCAACCGCCAACCCAACACTGTCATCAACCCCAAAACGACACCAAGTACTACCAACACAGGATTTAACGGTTCTTAAAGATTTCCCATAAGCATGACCTGATTCAAAACCTGCATCAATCAACTCTTTCCAAATAGGGGGCAATTGATCGACTCGCGCACCAAATAAATCCACTCGTTGCCCACCGGTCACTTTGGTATACAGATTATATTTTTTGGCAATCTGGCCGATAGCAATTAAACCATCGGGGGTTACTTCGCCGCCGGTCATCCGTGGTACGACTGAATAAGTGCCATCTTTTTGCATATTGGCTAAAAAGGTATCATTGGTATCTTGTTGACTTAAATGATCAGTACTTAAAATATAATCATTCCAATACGAAGCTAAAATTGACCCGACCGCTTGACGGCAGACCTCACAACCTCGGCCTTTACCATGCTGTTCTAGTAACTCATCAAAGGTTTTAATTTCATTGACCATAATCAGGTTATATAAATCCTGACGGGTATAAGCGAAATGCTCACATAAGTCGGTATTCACTTCAAAGCCCGATTTCTCTAACTCACAATCTAAAACCGACTTTAATAAAGCTGAACAACCTCCGCAACCCGTGGCCGCTTTAGTGCTGTCTTTTAATGCGCCCATCGTATGACAGCCACTTTCGACGGCTGAACAAATTTGACCTTTAGTGACATCAAAACATGAACAAATTTGAGCAGACTCAGGTAAAGCATCAGGCCCTAAGCCAACAGATTCATCGGAGCGAGCCGGTAAAATTAAGCTGTCTGGGTTTTCAGGTAAATCGATACTATTAAGATAGTATTGCGATAAAGTGCCATAACCAGATGCATCGCCCACCAGTACTGCACCCAGTAGTTTTTTCTTATCTGCACTAACCACTAAGCTCTTATAAATTTCATCCGCACCATTTTGGTACTGATAAACGATGGCATTTTCTGTTTTCGCATGAGCATCACCGATACTGGCAACATCAACACCATTTAGCTTTAACTTGGTACTCATATCAGCACCTTTAAAGCTAGCTTCCCGTCCCGCTAAATCAGCGACAACAGTCCGCCCCATGTTATAGCCTGGAGCAACCAAGCCAAAAGTCTCGCCATTCCAGACAGCGCACTCGCCAATTGCATAAATATCAGGGACAGAGGTTTTACATTGGTTATCAATGACAATCCCGCCACGTGAACCTACTTCAATACCACTACTACGTGCGATTTCATCACGAGGGCGGATTCCGGCAGAAAATAAAATAATATCTGTTTCTAAGTCTGTTCCGTCAGCAAACAACATTTTATGTTTGCATTCTGTACCGTCAACAATTTTTTGCGTGTTTTTACTGGGCAATACTGAAATACCCAACGCTTCAATTTTAGCGGCCAGCATTTGTGCGCCACCGGCATCAAGCTGTGCAGACATTAAGCGTGGTGAAAACTGAATAACATGGGTTTTAAGGTTTAAATCTTTGAGTGCTTTCGCCGCTTCCAGTCCTAATAAGCCACCGCCGACTACCGCACCTACTTTGGCATTTTTAGCCGCCGCTGTCAGTGCTTCCAGATCTTCAATTGTTCGATATACAAAACAGTTTTCCCGGTCATGCCCTTGAACCGGGGGGATAAAAGCATAAGAACCTGTCGCTAACACCAGCTTGTCATAACTAATAGCAATGCCTTTCTCGGATGTTACAAACTTATTGGCTGTATCAATAGAAACAGCTTTGTCATTCAGGTGAATTTTAATATTGTTTTCTTCAAAAAAACCTTCCGTGACCATTGATAAGTCTTCGGCTGTTTTACCCGAGAAAAATTCTGTTAGATGTACTCTATCATAAGCAGGACGTTGCTCTTCACAGAAAGTAACAATTTCATACTTATCACCTATATCACTGGCAACAAGGCTTTCTAGGAAGTTATGCCCTACCATGCCGTTACCAATAACGATTAATGTTTGTTTATTGCTCATGCCTTACCTCTTGTGGTGCCTTAAGTCTTATTGTCATTATATTAGCATAGATTATGCCATATCTTATGTTGTTGATTTACTATGTCTATTCTAGGCTTAAAATGAATTAAGCACCATTGTAGTGCGTATTTTATGTTTAACTGGTGCATTCTAAGGGTTTCACATCAAACGCCTCACCAAACTGGTGCTTTAGTTAGAGTATAAATCAAGATAATCAAAAATACACCTTTAATATCATGTACTTATGTTGTTGGCATGTATAGTGCTTTTATATAAAATATTATTAATATTTAATTGGGCGGACGTATGAGTACACAATCGTTAAACTTTTTTTCTTTTTCAGGGAAAATGAAAATCCTGCATACCACATGGGTTGCGTTTTTTATCTCCTTTGTCGTTTGGTTTAGTCATGCACCGCTGATGCTAATTATTGCTGATACTTTTGGTATGAGCAGGTCTGAAATTAAGACAATCTTAATTTTGAATGTTGCATTAACAATTCCAGCTAGAATTATTATCGGTATATTAGTTGATAAGTTCGGCCCTAAACGTACTTACTCTATATTATTGGCCTTAGGTAGTTTGCCTACGTTTATGTTTGCTTTTGCCGATAGCTTTGAGCAGCTTGCCCTAGCGCGATTCTTATCGGGCTTTGTTGGTGCAGGTTTTGTGATTGGTATTCGTATGGTCGGCGAATGGTTCCCAGCTAAGCAAGTGGGTATTGCTGAAGGGATTTATGGTGGCTGGGGGAACTTTGGTTCTGCGGCGGCGGCAATGAGTTTACCCGCTTTAGCACTAGCTTTTGGCGGTCCTGAAGGCTGGCGTTATGCGATTGCATCAACTGGTGTTG